>JANXTQ010000297.1 GCA_025352305.1 Actinomycetes bacterium | reverse complement strand
AACGGGTGACGCTTACGGTGGCGGACTGTCCGTGGGAGACACTAGAGGATCCAATGATTCGGCGATCGTGATCATCACTAAAGCCACGATCTCATCCAATACGGCCGTATCAACTTCTAGTTCCGGCAATGGAGGTGGAATTTCGATCTACTCCGGCCAACCGGGATCCGGCGGCGTAACGATCTCTGACTCCGTTATTAACTCCAATCACGCTAACTCAGTCGCTGGCATCACCGGCCCTGATGTCGGCGGTGGCGGAATCTTCGACCGTTCGTGTGGAGCGGGGTCAATCATCACGAACAGCACACTGGCATTCAATGTCGCGCTCAACTCTCAAGGCGGCGGACTTTACAACGGCAGCTGCGGCGACACGCTCATCAACGACAAGATCCTTTCTAACCAGGCACTTGGTTCAGTGGGCACGAGTGCATCGGATGCGGAGGGTGTAGGCGGTGGACTCAGTTTGTATGACACAACGAGAGTGGTTAACACCCTTGTTGCCAACAACACCGCCACTCAGTTAGGCGGGGGAGTTTATAGCGACGACGTGCAACAGTTTATTGGGGACACGATTCGTGCCAACCACGCCCACCAGGGTGCCGGGCTGTTCATTGATTACTCGGGCACCTACCGCACCACTGCAATTGTGGACAACGTCGGCACCGGTGTCGCGAGCGAGGGCGGAGGAATTTACTTCCACGATTACGCCAACTTCTTTAACTCCACCATCGCTGGAAACTCGGCAGCTTCGGGCGCGGGAATCTTTGCGCTGGCTCTCACCGGAGGGGTGCTGAGAGCAACGTTGCTAGCCGGAAATCATCTCACCGGTACGTCCACAGAAAATGACTGCCATCTCCAAACTGCGGGCCTTATCGGATCAGCGGGCGGCAACCGCGTGGGTGATGCCTCGTGCTCGTTGCACGCTGTACAGGACCGTCAAGGAAAATCTGACAATGGATATAACGTTGTCTCTTCGACGGGTCGAGTGTTCAACTTCAATACCACGTCTTACGGCGCTGGTTCATCCGTCGCCACTTCCAAGACTGGCGCCTTCGTTGGAATCGCCAATAGTCCCGACGGACAGGGGTACTGGACCGTGAGTGCTCACGGCCGCGTTTTCGCGTACGGCTCAGCGACTAACTACGGCAGCGCTGCTGGTCAAAGCATCGTGGCCATTACCGGCGCACCCGATGGCCAGGGATACTGGTTGCTCGGTGCTAACGGAGTCGTTCACGCATTTGGTTCCGCGGGCCAGTTCGGCAACGCTCCCACTCCCGCCGTAGCAATGGCCGCCACTCCCGATGGGGAGGGTTACTGGATCGTGGGTACTAATGGCGTGGTGAGCCACTTTGGCTCAGCGAGCGCCCTCGGTTCGGCGTTCGGCAAGCACGTTGTCGCGATTGCCGCGTCTCCCGACGGTCAGGGGTACTGGCTCGCCATGAGCAACGGGGCGGTGTCCAACTTCGGGACGGCCGGCGCTCATGGATCGTCTCCGGGCAAATCGATTGTCGGAATTGCGGCAGCCCCCGACGGACAGGGCTTTTGGTTACTGGGATCCAACGGAGCCATTTACGCACACGGAAACGAGCCACTCAAGGGTTCACCGCTCGTCACGTTTCACAGTGGCGGCCACGTGAGCTCAATTGGATCGATGTAGCTCAAGGCCCGATCCGAGGGCACGCTTCACGATGCCCTCGCTGAACGTGCAGCAGTAAGTTCGATATGGTCAGCGAGTAATGAGTTCCAACTCTTCACTTGATCGCGCGCTCGTGAGCTCGCTCAGCAGCGCCGCGCTCGAGCGCGCAAGCGCGCTGGGCGCCAGCGAAGCGAGCGTGCGCGTCGAAGAGATCCACGCGCAGTACGTCACGTTGCGCGACGGAGTGCTCGAGACCACAGTCGACGACACGACCATCGGCATGGGAGTGCGCGTTGTCAATAACGGTTCCGTGGGCTTTGCCGCGACCGTCGATCTCAGCTCACGGGCGGCGAGTCACATCACCCAGCAAGCCGTCGACAGTGCGAGCCGTGTCGCGTCGGCACGCTCCGGTGCCTTTGAACTGGTGAGTGAGCCCGGCCACGGAGAGGTCAACTGGACGTCACCGTTTCGTATTGACCCAACGAGCGTTCCTCTGGCGGAAAAATTGGAACTACTCAGTGATTGGAGTCGCCGACTGCTCAACGCACCGGGCGTTAGCCACGTCTCGGCTCGCGTGTTGGCCGTCACGGAGTACAAGCACTACGTCGACAGTTCCGGCACGACGGCCGCCCAAAAGCGAGTGCGGATTCATCCGGCACTCGACCTCGTGGCTATTGGCGATGACGGCGACTTTGAAACCATGCGGACCATTGCGCCACCCGTCGGTCGCGGTTGGGAGTACCTGCTCGGCGACGGCTGGGACTGGGAGGACGAACTCGCGCGCCTGCCGGAACTGTTGGTGCAAAAACTCAAGTCGCCCTCAGTTGAGCCCGGTCGATACGACCTCGTCATTGATCCGACAAATTTGTGGCTCACGATTCATGAGTCCATTGGCCACGCCACGGAACTGGACCGCGCGCTCGGATACGAGGCGGCGTACGCCGGCACATCATTTGCCACGCCGGATCAACTCGGCACACTCAAATACGGTTCGTCGATCATGCAGGTAACGGGCGACCGCACCGCTGAGCACGGACTGGCGAGTATTGGCATCGACGACGAGGGGGTGGAAGCGCAGAGCTTCGACCTCATCCGTGACGGCGTACTGGTGGGCTATCAACTGGACCGCTCCACGGCGGCCGTCGCGGGCTACAACCGTTCCAACGGATGTGCCTACGGTGACTCCCCATTACACCTACCCATCCAGCGCATGGCCAACGTCTCACTGGCCCCTGGCGCGAGTGACGGTCCGAGCACGCAGGACCTGATTTGCGGTGTGGAGCGTGGACTGTTTATTGAAGGTGACAAGAGTTGGTCGATCGATATGCAGCGCTACAACTTTCAGTTCACGGGCCAGAGATTCTTTCGTATCGAAAATGGCGTTATCACCGGCCAGGTGCGCGACGCGGCGTATCAGGCCACGACGACGGATTTTTGGGGTTCGATGGAAGCCGTCGGCGGCGAATCGACCTACTTGCTCTGCGGCGCCTTTAACTGCGGTAAGGCTCAACCCAGCCAGGTGGCGTCGGTCAGTCACGGCTGTCCTTCGGCGTTGGTTCGAAACGTCAGCATTTTGAATGCTCGCGCGGAGGCGGGTCAGTAATGGCCAGCGTCGCGACCTTGGCGCCCGCTCACGAAGTGGCCGAAGCGGCGTTGGCCGCTTCGCGTAGCGCACAGTGTGTGGTCATCGTCGAAGAGATCAGCGAGGCCGAAGTTCGTTTCGCCGTCAACTCGGTTACCACCAACGGGGTTCGACGCGATCGGCGAGTGAGCGTCATCGCCATTGTCGAGCGAGCGGGTGTGCTCAGTTCGGGCGTCGCCACTCGTTCCGGCTCGCCGGACATCGTGGAGTTGGTACTCGCCGCGGAAGCTAACGCCGCGTCAGCACCCGCGGCGAGTGACGCGGCGCAACTAATCAGGGGCATGAGTGATGCAGACTTCTCGTTGTTGGCACCCGAAACGGATCTATCTATTCTCGACGGCGTCCTGGGTAGTTTGAGCGGCGCTTTTGATCGAGCCCGATCGAGTGAGATCACGCTGGCGGGATTCGCTCAACACTCGCTCGCGACGACGTATTTGGCTACGTCGAGCGGAGTTCGGCGCCGCTTCGTACAGCCCACCGGCTCGCTCGCCATGATGGGCCGTGGAGCAGATGGACGCCGTTCGTCGTGGGTGGGAGTGGGCACCGAGGATTTTGTTGGCGTTGAGATGGAGACGTTCGAGAGCGAACTGCGTCGTCGTCTCGAGTGGGCCCGAACGTCCATCGATCTTCCGGCCGGGCGCTACGAAGTTCTCATGCCGCCGTCCACGGTGTCCGACATGATCACTCGGCTCTACGGGACCGCCACGGGACAGGACGCCGAGGACGGAAAGACGATTTTTTCGAAAAAGGGCGGCGGCACACGAATCGGCGAGCAGTTGAGCACCACTGCGTTTGATCTCTTTAGCGATCCGCTCGAATCAACGCTGCGCTGTGCTCCGTTCGTGTCGACGAGCTCGTCCAGTTCGGAGATCTCCGTATTTGATAACGGTGTCGGCCTCGAGCGCACGTCGTGGATCAAGGCGGGAGTGCTGGAACGACTGATGTATCACCGCGCCGGCGCCGCAAGGTCGAACGCCGCATTCGCTGCTCCCGTTGACAATCTCATTCTGAGTGCTCCGGGCGCCACTGCCTCGACCGACGAGATGATTGCCTCGACGAAGCGGGGTCTCCTACTCACCAGTCTCTGGTACATCCGAGAGGTAGACCCCGCAACCTTGCTGTTAACCGGGCTCACCCGTGACGGCGTCTACCTGATTGAGGACGGACAGGTGACGGGTTCGGTCAACAACTTCCGATTTAACGAGAGCCCACTGGAACTGCTGGCTCGCGCGAGTGAGGTCGGTAAAACCGAGCGCACCTACGGACGCGACACCGGTGCTTACTACAACCGCACGGCAATGCCGACTCTGCGAGTGGAGCAGTTCAACATGAGTTCGGTCAGTCCCGCTAACTAAGTATTCGGGGACGGCTCATCACCTCTTAGGCGTGCGGCGTGATGAGGAACTTCTCGCCGGTCGCTTGACGAGCGTACTGAGCAACAACCTGCGGATCGAGGGCCTCGCTCAAGGAAATCTCTCGTGAATAGGAACTCGCGAATGTCGTCGTGAGCGACTGCGCGACTCGCTGTTGGAGGCCAATCAACTTTTCAATTCCGGCCTTCTGCAAAAAGGGAGTGAGCAACCATCCCCCGAGACCCCACGCGAAACCAAAGTTCCGTGAGAGAACCGTGGCACTGCGGTCTAAGCCGCCGTAGATGTAGACCTGCTTGTACGTTGTCGAGCCGTAGCGGCTGTAGTTCGCCGCGTTTGAATTGGCCGCGGCCTCCATCGCCGTCAAGATCTGGCTCGCCAATGTTCCCCCACCGGTTGCATCAAAGGCCAGCGTCGCGGAGGTCTCACTTACTGCTCCAATCAGATCCTTCATGAACGTTTCGTTCGACGAGTTACAGACGTGCTGCGCGCCGAGTGAACGAAGTAGTGCTTCTTGTTGTTCGGAGCGAACAATGTTCACCAACGGTACGTTTTCTTCTAGGCATAGGCGCACCAGCATCTGGCCGAGATTGGACGCCGCGGCGCTATGAACGAGGGCGCTGTGACCTTCGGAGCGCATTGTTTCGACCATACCCAGCGCAGTGAGGGGATTCACAAAAGAAGAGGCCCCAATACGTGCGTCCGTGCCTTCAGGCAGAACCAAACACTGCGTTGCGTCAACAACGCGGTACTGCGAATACATCGCGCCACCGGCGACGGACACCGTTCGCCCAAGCAGCGCCTGAGCCGCGTCGGAACTACCCGCCGCAATGACGGTTCCGGCGCCCTCATTTCCAACCGGCATGGACTCATCGAGACGAGCAGACAACGCGCGAAGGGTTGCTGCGTCCACGGGCACACTCAACAGAGGCTGAGAATTATGCGTCGAGGCAACCGCGTTGCTGACGTCAACTCCGGCGAGCAACAGGCCGAGGTCCGAAGGGTTAATCGGCGACGCTTCCACTCGAATGAGGACCTCATTGCCCTGCGGCTGCGTAACGGGAACTTCCAGCAACGTGAGTTCCAACGCTCCCGCGGCCGTGACCGTGGATCGAATCTGAAGTCCCGTTTCGGGGGTGTTGCTCATGGGAGGTCCTTTGTGCTGAAATCTTTAGCCGTCGCTCGAAAGTGAGTCCTCTGAGCATACGGACGTCGCGACCTACACGTCGTCGCTCGTTAGCACTTTGACCGTAAACGCGAGATGACCCCAGCCGTCGGTGTGGCTGGGGTCATCTCTTGATTCCGCATTGCTGCGAAAGACTTGATTAATTCGCGGTAACAGAGGCCTCTTTGGAGGGAACCCCAGTGCCGTACGCGTTAGTCGCCGTCACGGTCACTGTGTATTTTGTTCCCGACGTGAGTCCTGGTATCTGACAGCTCCTAAGCGGTGAATTCAACAACGTGCCCTGACTCGAACAACTAAATCCGCCCGGCGACGCAGTCGCCATGTAGCTCGATACGGCCGCGACACCACTCGCCTTGGGCGGGGCCCAAGAAATAGTCGCCGAAGCCGTGGCCGCTACCGTGTGAACCGACAGCGGAGCGCCTGGAATGCCAACAATTTGTGTGGCGACCGCAGAGGGTACCGACGAGCCACCGGTATTGGAGGCCACAACACTCACGTTGTAGATCACTCCGTTGACGAGTGAGGAAATTGCGCAGGACGTAGCGTGCGACGTGCAGGACTTCGATGACTTGCCCGCGGACTTGGCTGTTGCTACGAAGGTGATCGATCCGGCACTGGACTCGCTCCACGTCACAGCCAACGAGCGGTTGCTAGAAGCCAGCGCCGTGATGGCCGGCGACGCTGGTGCCGGCGGATTTCCTCCGCCAGGCTTCGTCGCATCGGCAGTTGAGTTCATCAACGGCACGAGCAGGGCGGTCGTAGCAATGACGAGTGACGCACGCGCTAGCAAATTGGAGATTTTCATGGTACGGCCTCTCACTTCCTCGTAACAACAATCAAGTTATGCCCCGATGAGACGACGTTTAAACCTCTTTTTGGGGCCACGTACTTACTGCGCATTAGTCAAACTCCGCCCACACCGCGGTTAAGGGGGGATTTTCACTGGTGTGGACCCCCCACCGGCTCGCCAGGATGTCCAGCACCTGGAGTCCGCGTCCTCCGGACTCCTTCGCATTCGACGTCCGTGGCTGAGGAATTCCTCCACCGTCGTCGGTAACTTCAAGGCGAACTGTTCCTGTTTGACTCACGTCGATTCGCACACGAAACGCGCTTTGGGCATGCACAATCGCGTTCGTCGCAAGTTCCGAGACACTCAAAAGTACGGCGTCGCTGGTGATCTCACTCAGCGTGGCGCGAGAACTCCTGCGTAGTGACTCCTCCAAGAATCGCCGACTCGCTTCAATGGAATGAGCGTCGCGCGAGAATCGTCTCGAATAGGTCAGATCTGACCCGCCGACCAAGATCCGAACCGCCAGAAGCGCGACGTCGTCGGATACTTCACCCGGCAACATGTGCTGCATCACCGAATCCACGAGATGGTCGATGGAGATTTCTGATCCTTTCAATTGCTGCGTCAATCGATTCAGTCCATCGTCAATGAGCTCACCGCGACGCTCAACAAGTCCGTCGGTGTAGGCAAACAACAACGATCCCCTTTCGAGAGAGACGGTCACGGACTGGACGGCGTGCGGCGAGTCCACGCCCACCGGCGGGCTGACGTGCAGGGCCACGAGGCGTGAACCGTTCGAGTCGACAATGATCGGTGCGAGGTGACCCGCGGAGGCGACGACTAACTCACCCGTCGATACCGTTAGTTGCATGACGAGCACCGTGGCGAAGCATTGTTCACGCTCGGTTCGAACTATTGAGCCGAGTCCGTCAAGAATGCTCGCGGGGTTGTCGCCACGAAGCGCGTACGCACGAATTGCGTAACGCAGTGAGCTCATGACTGTGGCCGCCGCCACGCCGCGTCCCGACACGTCACCAACTGCGAAGAGAACCGTGTCGTCAGTGACCGCGAACGCGTCGTACCAGTCACCGCCGACCTCTAAATCGTGCGTTCCCGCCCGATACCGAGTGGCTATTTCCACTCCCGGAAAGTCGAGGTGCTCGTCGGGTAGCAGGGCCCGCTGAAGGGTTTGCGAGACGGAGCGTTCTTCGTGAAGCCGCCGAGTCGAATGAAGAACATGGCGCTGGCTCTGGAGTCGACGAAGCGAGAACGACTGCGTTAAGGCGCCCAGCAACAACGAACAAGCAGTTCCAATCAGCAAGATGACGAGTGGAGTTCCCGAGAAGAGCTGGGGAACTCTTTCTCCTTGCAGCACTGAGATCACCGTCACCGAACTACTGCCGAAGGGCACGGTGAGTGATCCGACGACTCCGCGTAAGGGAGTGCGAACTGTCGACTCGATGAGGTTTCGCCGCGAGGGGGAGTTTCCCAGGTACAT
>JANXTQ010000283.1 GCA_025352305.1 Actinomycetes bacterium | reverse complement strand
AGCGAACTGTCTCGAGCTAGCTTGCGAGAAATTGTGCGCTGGCGACGTGAGCACCAGCCGGGCGGGGCCAACGCCGGCAGCGTCTTTAGAAATCCGCAGGCCGCCGCCGCGGGTGCGTTGATTGAAGCCGCGGGTCTCAAGGGTCACCGCATCGGCAGTGCCCAGGTCAGCGAGAAGCACGCGAACTTTATTCAGGTTGACAACAACGGACGAGCCCACGATGTGTTGGACCTGATGATCTACGTCAGAGACGTCGTGAAGCAAAACAGCGGAGTTACTCTCGAGAGCGAACTGCGAACCATTGGCTTCGCCGAGCGCTGGCCGTGAGCGCTCGCACACCTCGTTCGACGAGCGCCGCAAAGAAATCGACTCGTCGCTCTAAAAACAACGCGTCGACGAAGCCGACGTCGCAACGCTCGCGACGCAGCCGGCGCGCTGCGCGAGCAGCGTCCACATCGTCAGTGGCAAAATGGATGCGAGGCGGCGTCATTGCTGTACTCGTAGGTGTCACGTTGTACGTGGCCGGCAACTGGACGCTGCACCGCTCCTTTCTTTCGGTCCAGCACGTCGACGCGAGCGGACTGCACCACGAATCGCTCGATCGAGTACTTCTCGTGACGGGGCTAAATCTGCATCCGGCGATGATTGACGTGAACGACGAAGTCGTCGAGCACCGCATTGAGCGCCTCACCTGGGTCGCGACGGCCACCGTCACGAAGAAGTGGCCGAGCACAGTGGTCGTGAAGGTTGTTGAGCGCAAACCCGTGGCCGTTGTCTATGACTCGCATCACCACGTCGAGCGAGTCGACGCCACCGGGCACCGCCTCGACATAGTCGCCGTTAGTCGCCAACTTCCTCTCCTCGAAGTGGTGGGACGGCCCATTCGCTCTGCTTGGCCCTTTAGCGAGTGGAGCCGCGCCGCCGCTCTCGTGGCGGGAGAGTTGCCCGCCCCGCTGCAGGCTCAGGTCGCCGCCATTCGCGTGTCGCGTGCGGGAACGGTTTCGCTTCGACTGACGACCCCGCTGACCTTCATATTGGGTTCTCCCACTCAACTGGCCGCCAAGTTCGAGTCGGTCGCCGCGGTTATTAAGGCATCGGCCGTCAACAACGTGATCCTTCACGCCGGCGACGTCATCGACGTCTCGGTTCCGGGGACCTTGACCGTCAGCGGGCGCTAGTGGGTCGGGAATATTTGACCATATTTAGTGCGCTGAGTAGCCTCAACGCACGACAACGGGCGCCGTTGTGTAATTGTTTCTGCAGTGGTGGTCCAATCCGGACCGTCACGCCGAGTGAAAACCAAGGGGAGTCATGAGTCTGAGCCAGGGAAACTACCTCGCGGTTATCAAAGTCTTCGGTGTCGGTGGCGCCGGTGTTAACGCCATCAACCGAATGATTGATTCAGGACTAAAGAGCGTGGAGTTCCTAGCGGCCAATACCGACGCGCAGGCGCTGCTCATGAGCGAGGCCGATCTCAAACTCGATATTGGTCGCCAACTAACCCGAGGACTCGGAGCGGGCAGTGACCCCGAAATTGGTCGTCAGGCCGCGGAGGATCACCGCGAGGAGATTGAAGAGGCGCTGAAAGGTGCCGACATGGTCTTTATTACTGCGGGCGAAGGCGGCGGAACCGGTACCGGAGCCGCTCCCGTTGTCGCCGAAATTGCTCGAGCAATGGGTGCACTCACCATTGGCGTCGTGACGCGCCCGTTCTCCTTTGAGGGTAAGCGACGAGCGACGCAAGCGGAAAAGGGAATTCAGCTGCTCAAAGAAAAAGTTGACACGCTGATTGTTATTCCGAACGACCGACTGCTCACGGTCTCCACCGCACAGACGTCCATGCTGGACGCCTTCAAGATGGCCGACGAAGTTCTGCTCCAAGGTGTGCGGGGAATCACCGATCTCATTACGGTGCCCGGTCTGATTAACACTGACTTCGCTGACGTCAAGATGGTGATGAGCAATGCCGGCACCGCGATCATGGGCGTTGGCCAGTCCACGGGCGAAGGTCGTGCCGTTAACGCCGCGCGCGCCGCAATTACCTCACCCCTTCTGGAGGCCTCGATTGAGGGAGCGCGAGGAATCTTGATGAACATTGTGGGCGGCCCGAACTTGACGCTCTTTGAAGTCAACGAAGCTGCCGAGATTGTGCACTCGGTCGCACACCCCGACGCCAACATCATCTTTGGTTCCGTTGTCGACGAGAACATTGGTGACGCCGTTCGCGTCACGGTTATCGCCGCGGGTTTTGAGCGCTGGGAGGGCACCGGCACGAAGCCCACGACCCCCGCTGCCCAGAGCGAAGCACCCGTTGCTGCTGCGAACGACATATTCGGTGGCTACAGCGCCAGCGACGACTTCTCCTTTGACGTCGGCGGCGATGACGAGCTCCCCAGCTTCCTTCGATAACCCGCTCGATGTTCACATCGAGCAACGTTTGGGCAAAATTCGAGAGTTGGTGGTGTCCTGCGGACGATCACTTGATGACGTACGAATCGTGGCGGTCACTAAAAGTTTTGGCGCTGACGTGGTCGCGGCCGCTCTTCGCTGTGGACTCACTGATCTCGGTGAGAACTATCTCGACGAGTTAGTTAAAAAACGAACGTCAAACACCGAAGCGGCGACCTGGCACTATCTCGGCGCACTGCAGAGTCGCAAAATTCCCGAGATCGCCCAACACGCCGACGTCATTGAGTCGCTCTCTCGGCGCCGCGAAGTAGAGATTCTCTCTCGCCAAAGCCGTCAGCCCCCCGTGTACATCCAAGTGGACTTCACGGGCGAAGCAGCGCGAAACGGCGCGCGTCCCGACGAACTCGACGATCTGATTGGAGCGGCGCGCGATGCGGGTCTGCAGCTGCGAGGTCTCATGACCGTGGCGCCACGCGATAAAGAGCGTGCGCACGAGGCATTTTCGCTCCTCGTTCGAGCCGCGGACCGCTACCAATTAGAGGAACGATCCATGGGAATGAGCGATGATTTGGAGATTGCCCTGCGCGCCGGATCGAGCGAGATCCGTCTCGGTCGTTCACTGTTCGGAGATCGCTTCGCAGCCCGCGGCGCGAGTGGCCTAACATGACCCAGGGCGGTTCGTTCCGCAAGGAGAACGGTGTGTTGAAAGACTCTTTTCGTAAAATGCTGGTCTACGTTGGACTCACCGAGGACGACTACGACGAGTTTGGACGCAGCAACGCGAATGATCAGCCCTTCGCCAATCCCGCGCCCGAATCGCGTGACAGCGCTTGGAGTACGGCTACGGCGCCCGCCGCACCGCTCAGTACCCGTACGCCGTCGGTGTCGGTGCTCGACTACGGCGCCGGAGCGTCGTTTCCACCCACGCAGCGGCCCCTCATTCGTCCGGCGACGCCGTCGAGTGGAGTTCGACCGATCACGACCATGGCCCACGACAGCGATCTGGACGTCTTGGTTCCGCGCAGCTACGAGGACTCCAAGCGCATTGGTGACGAACTGCGCGCGCGACGTGCTCTAGTCGTGAACCTCGCCACGACCGATGCCGATCTGTCGCGGCGCATTGTGGACTTTTCTAGTGGCGTCGTCTACACCCTCGGCGGAAAGATTCAAAAAGTGGGTCCTCACGTCTATTTGCTGGCTCCGCCCAACGTACGCGTTTCCCCGGAGTCCCTCGAGCGCCTGCGCCACCAAAACTTTCGCCCACTCGCGTAGTACATGGCCGTTGTTCGAGCCATAATTGGCGTTTACATCCTCATTGTTTTGATTCGCGTTGTTCTGAGTTGGATCACGCCCGGCCAAGTTCGAGGTGTCCTCGGACGTCTGCAGTATCTCTGCGAACAACTAACTGAGCCGCTCTTACGACCCATTCGCCGAGTGCTGCCGCTGTGGCGCGTGGGGGGCGTCGCCATTGATCTGTCGACCTTCGTTTTGATGATTGCGCTCAGCCTGCTTCAACGCTCGATCTAGTCGAGATACCCTAAATATCGCGCATTCACGGGTAGGGTGAGCCAATGGACTCAGCAAACTCCTCCCAATCAGCACTCGATGTGCTGCACACGGTCGAATTCAAGCTTGGCTTGAAGGGTTACAACGTCGATGAAGTCGATGATTTTTTAGAACGCGCGGCCGTCGAGGCAGGACATCTCAAAGATCAACTTCGCCAACAACAACTTCAACTGCGACAAGCGGCCGAGCGCATTAATCAACTTGAATCTGAGCGTCGAGCCGCAGCGGCCGCTCCCGTGACCGCAGCGGCGCCCGCGACTGTTGTAGCCGAGTCCGCCGCACCCGCGCCCGCCGTGGCGGCGAGTGTCGCAGTCGGTGCTGAACAGGTGACGCGAATGATTGGACTCGCGCAAAAGTTTGTCGACCAGACCCAGCAAGAGGCCGAAGCCCGAGCGCGCGAGCTGACGGTCGCGGCGCAGGACAAGGCCCGCGAAATAGTGGCCGATGCTCAAAACCGAGCGCAGGACGAAGTGACTCGCCTCAACGGTTTGAAGCAGCGTTTGAGCGAAGACGTCGAACGTCTGGTTCGCCAAGTTGACGCCGAGCGTTCACGACTTCGTTCTCAGCTCACCGAGTTTTTGCGGTGGGTGGAAGAGAACCTGCAAAGTCCGCTCACGTCCAGCACCCCGAGTGCACCGGAGCGCCCCGTTGAACTACCGCGCGACAGCGCTGTCGCCCCGACTTTCGTGGCGCCGCCCGTTACGCAGATCTCGTCGCCGCCGAGTACGCCTATGGCGTCGAGTTCCGTGGCGCCACCGCCCGCGCCGGCTCGTAACGCCCCGAGCGCAATGGGCCAAATACTGAACTTCGACGGGGAAGAGCGCTTGTAACTTCGCTGGCTGCTGCTAGCGTCTGCGCGTTCATGAACTGGGTGCGAATGTTTCCACACCCCATAAGGAGATTTTGATGGCCGTCACGTCCTCTAAGTCAACCAAGACGTCGTCGAAGAAGGCACCGGCAAAGAAGATGGCCACCAAGGCGAAGCCCCAGACGGCCGTCGCCAAGAAATCCATCGTGAAAAAGCCCGTACGTACCAAGACGAAGCCCAAGTCGGCCGTCGCCAAGAAATCGCCCGCCAAAAAGGCATCCATCAAGAAGGCTCCAATTACAAAATCCCCGGTCAAAAAGTCGCCTGCGTCAAAGGCACCGGCCAAGAAAACTACGTCCAAATCGAATTCCGCCAAAGTAACGACACCGGCGCAGAAGAAGTTGAGCGCTGACAAATTGGCTCGCGAGCGGGCTCAGGCCGCTCACACCGCCAAGGTAGCTAAAGAGCGCGACGCTCGAGCCAAACTTTCCGCTCGAGACAAGGCGGTCGCCGATAAGGCCAAAGCCGCGGCCGCGGCCAAAATCGCCAAGGAGCGAGAAGCTAAGGAAAAGGCGGCCGCGAAGGACAAAGCCGCTAAGGAAAAGGCGCGGGCCCTCGCTGCGGCGAAGGCCACCAAGGAACGAGAAGCTAAGGCAAAAGCCAGCGCTCGTGAAAACGAAGTTAAGCGCAAGGCGAAAGAAAAGGCCGCGGTCGAGGCCAAACGATTGAAAGAGATCGATAATCGTCGAAAGGCCGTCGAGGCGGAGAAGTTACGCAAGCTGCGAGAGATCGAACGACGTAACGAAGAAGAGCGCAAGCGTCAAGAGCGACGCGAAAGCGAAGAGCGCAAGCGCCTCGAAGCGCTCGATCGCAAGCGTCACTCACGACCGTACGCCGAAGAGGGCGAGTTCTTAGAAGAGCTGCGACTGTTGCTTATCGCCGAACGCACTGTTGCCGCAGTACAGATTTCGACGTCTGAGGCGTCGGCTGACGAATTGTTGGTGGACCGCGAACGCCTGGAGTATGACGACGAAGACGGCAGCAGCGTCGGCT
>JANXTQ010000273.1 GCA_025352305.1 Actinomycetes bacterium | reverse complement strand
TTTTGCGATTCAGTTGGGCGTAACGGCATCGTGTTCTGAGCTTCCCAACAACGCGGTTTCGGTGATCTCGGAGGGTTTTGGACGATGGACGCGGGGCGAGCCCGTTGAACAAGAGTGGTCACGATTGGCCGAAGTGGTCGTCACTGCTCTTGCGTCAAGCGCACAGGAGATCTCCCTATCGAGCACCCTCCCCAGCGGAGCTGGTCTCTCGTCGTCGGCCGCGTACCTCGGAGCTCTCGCGCTCATTCTCGACGTTGAAGGTGACTTACTTTCGGTGTCTCGCTTTCTTCAAGAGTGCGAACGCGCGGGCGGTCACGATGTTGGACTTCTAGATCAAATTTCCACGCTCGGAGCCAGATCCGCTCACGCGTTACTCATTGACTTTCGAGACCTTTCAATTAGAGATGTACCAATTTCCGAATCACTTCGCTTCACCGCAATCGATACAGGCGTACGTCGCGAACTTGCCACAACGGCGTACTCCTTGCGTCGAGACGAGTGTGTCGAAGCCACTCGACTCATTGGCGAACTGCGTGGAGTCTCGATGGACACGATCGCGACAATTGAAAGTCCCACTCTTCGCCGTCGTGCGCTTCACGTACAAACTGAGTGTCGACGAGTTGACGACACGGTTAGCGCGCTCGAACAAAATGACGATCGAAGTGTGGGAATTTTGGTCAGCGAATCGCACGAGAGTTTGAGTCAGAATTTCGACGTGTCGACGCCCCAGATTGACCAATTGGTTCGAGATCTCATTTCTCAACGTGGTGTCTACGGTGCGAGGCTCGTAGGCGGTGGATTCGGTGGTTGTGTATTAGTCGTACACGAACCGGGTGTTTCCTTTTTTCCAACGCGCCTCACCCATTGGGAACTGCGGGTAGGAGGTGGCGCATTCGAGCGAATTGGGCGACCTCGGTTTTTCAATGAATCCCTATAAAACACTTGACAAATCAATTAATTACGGAACTGTAATTTTTTTTGGCTGGTACTATTTGGGTGGGGAATGCGAGGAAGTCCATGGCGGATAAATATGAATACTTAGTCGTAGATCAAGATCTGCGCGGTCTCACCGAATCGGAAAAGTCGCCCGAAAACTTGCCGCAACTTTTGAATATTCACGGCGCCCGTGGTTGGATGCTGGACCGCTTCTGGGACTCTGACGATGCAACGACTCGAGTATTTCTTTTTCGTAGGGCCAGTGTCCGCTCAGCGACTATTGATTCACAAGTGCGCCGCTTTGGCGACCTCGCCACCTCCGCAACTGGTTAGTCCTTTCGGTTCAGAGCCGTAGAGCGGCAACCCCGTTGCGAGCACGACGTCGACAAGTCGCTCTGCCATAAACGTTTCGGACCTAGCCCTGAGAAGTGTGAACTTGTCGCACTGTCAACAAGTCGATTGGGTGGGCCGGGGTCGTCGTTTCGACGTTAATCCACAGATATTCATTTTGATTGTCCCCGCGTACAAATCTGTGCAATCCGAAATCAGCGTTTCGCCGTAGAGCCTGTTGGTGAGAGACAACAGGTCGCTGCCGCGAGGAGGAAGTATGTCGGACGGAATCCGGATACATCGATCTACCCTAAGACGCCAACTGTCGCGACTCGCGGTCACGTCGGCGCTCAGCGTTGGCGCCTTCGCGATCCCCGCGCTTAGTGCGTCAGCCACCAAGACGGTGAAGGTAGACGGCTTTACCTGCACCGTTGTTGGAACCGCCGGTTCGAACCACCTCGTGGGTCACCGCGGTGACGTTGTCTGTGGTCTGGGTGGAAGCGACATGTTGACGGCGTCGGGGCCGGGAACCGTGATTCTCATCGGTGGCGCCGGCAATGATCATTTGGTTGCCTCCAAGGGCATCAATTCGCACGACATTTTGATTGGCGATGGCGGTAACGACACACTCACTGGTGGCGCGGGAGACGACTCATTAAGTGGTGGCTCGGGCAATGACACATTCAGCGGCGGTTCCGGCCAAGTGACGGAGAACGGAAACTCGGGCAACGACCACCTGGTGGCTGGCGCGGGCACGGACACTCTGAACGGTGGAACCGGTGACGACACGTTGTCGGGAGGATCTGGATCGGACACCCTCAATGGAGGGCCCGGCGACGACACCATCAGCGCGGGAACGGGAGGCGATGACACCGTCGACGGCGGTTCGGGATCGGACTCCATCAACTGCGGAACAGCCGCTGTTCCCGTCACCGTGGTTGGTGAAGGTGGGGATCATGAGAACAACGACTGCGCAAATGGAAATGTCGAGCACGTCGGCACTTCTTGGCACGGCACCGTCGTTGCTACCGGGGCGGGAACGGTCGACGTTCACGTGAACGATGCCAATGACGGCGCACAAACGTGGCTCGACGCCAATGGCGATCCGAGCATCGTGACATTCGATGTGTCCACTGCCACCATCAATCGCGAGGGTGGTGGATCTCTTCAAAGTGGAGACGAGGTGCACATTGAAGCAAACGCCCCTTTGAGTGGCCTCATTTGGCTCGCCGTTGCGGTTGACGCCGGCCAGCACTCCGCTACTCGTTGGACCGGGTCGATCACCATCGTGTCAAGTTCCACGATGACGCTTCAGTACAACGACGTCAGCGACAGCGCACAAACGTGGCTGGATGCAAATGGCAATCCCAGCGTCGTCAACTTTGACATCACTACCGCAAATATTTCGCGCAGCGGCGGCGGCGCTCTTCAGGTCGGCGATCTTGTTCGCGTTCGAGCTGATCTGCCCACTTCAGGATCACTCTTTACGGCGCGTTCCGTGCAGTCGAGAAGTTTCGAAGAGGTCCACGCAGCCACTCGTTGGCAAGGCACCATCAGCGCAGTAGGTGCGACGACAATTGACGTTCAGTTTCAAGAATCCAATAATGCCGCACAGGCGTGGCTAGCTGCTAACTCCAACCCGACGATCGTTACCTTTGACATCACCACGGCCAACATTGATCGTCACGGCGGAGGAGCACTGCTAGTGGGCGACAAGGTTCATATCTCAGCGCAGTTACCCACTAGCGGAACTGTCTTCGTTGCGGTCGCCATAGAAGCCGGTCAGGACGGAGAAGGCGGCGGTGGCGGTGACGGTGGTGGCGGCGGTGGCGGCAGCGGCGGTGGCGGTGGCGGCGACCACTGAGTCTTCATTTCCCCCAGGGTCTCGCAATGTCGGAGTGAGGCTCTGGGGGGCTTTACAATTTCGCCGAGAGCTAAACGTTCGATACAAGGATCAAAGTTTCGAGTGCGTGTTGCGCTCGACCGTCGAGAACTGCGCTTCGAGCCATATGCACCGCACTTTCAAAATCTGCGGACTTTCCAGCAAGCACAAGGGCCAAACCTGCGTTTGCAGTCACGGTGTCAAAGATTGATCCGGGTGTTCCGGACAAAAACTTTCGTACCGCGCGCACGTTGGTATCGAGGTCTCCCCCGCGCAAACTTGCGACGCTGTGGTGCTGATTGAGTACCTCAGCTGCGTTGAATCGAGAAGACGTAATGTCGGTGCCCTCGACGTGGACAACCGTGCAGGTCGAGCCGAGCGACAACTCATCGAGTCCGTCATCCGCGTGCACCAAGACCGCGCGATCTACCCCGCGAGAGATCAGGACCTGCGCCATGCGATCAATCACGTGTTCGTTCGCCACTCCGACCATGAGGCGACGAACTCCCGCCGGATTGGCCAAGGGACCCAAAACGTTAAATATCGTCGGAAAGCCCAAACGCCGTCGAATCGGTCCGAGAAATCGAAGTCCGGGGTGAAACCGTTGCGCGAAACAGAATCCAATTCCCGCTTCGCGAACACAAGCGGCGACCGTGGCTCCATCTACATCGAGACGAACTCCGAGTGCTTCTAAAACGTCGGCGGTGCCCACTGAGGATGACGCTGCGCGATTGCCGTGTTTAGCCACGAGCACTCCACAACCGGCCACGGTGAGTGCCGCCATGGTGGAAATGTTGACGCTGTGGAGTTGATCTCCGCCGGTTCCCACGATGTCAATCGTTCCGTCGGGTACCACGAAGGTTTCGCCCGCCGCGAGCATTGCGTCAACAAAGCCGCTCATCTCCTCAACGGTTTCGCCTTTTTCCGTCAACGCGGTTAACAATCGAGTGATCTGTTCATCGTCGCACTCTCCGCGCAGCACCGTCGCGAGTAGCTCACGAGCGTGGTCCCGATTGAGCTCTTGACCGTTCTCTAGTTCTTCCAATCGATCAGAAACGCCGCTCACTCAGTCCCACCACAAATCGTGGCCCAGCACACCCTTGCCAATCAGCCCCAACTGCACCTGTGAGGTTCCTTCAACAATGGTGAGTTGTCGTGCGTCGCGGTACCACTGTTCAGTTGGGTGATCCTCCATATAGCCCGCTGCGCCGAGGAGCTGGACCGCCAAACCGGAAGCGCGTACGGCCACCTCCGTTGCGTAGTACTTGGCCATGGACAGCATCGGCACAAACTCCTTGGTGTACTTTCCCTGGTCCGCGAGCCACGCGGAGCGATACGTCAAAAGTCGCGCAGCCTCGATCTCGGTGGCGCACTTGGCAATCTCCCACTGAATTCCCTGAAATTCACTGATTGTCTTGCCGAAGGCTTTTCGTTGCATGACGTACTGCGTCGCGTACATCAAGGCGCCTTCGGCCAGGCCAATTCCACGAGCGGCCACCACCGGACGCATTGCGTTGAGCCCGAGCATGGCGACTCGAAATCCCCCCACGTCGCCAATGACGTTGTGTGCACCGACGCGCACGTCGTTAAAAACAATCTCGCCGGTGTCGATTCCCTTAACGCCCATTTTTCGATCAACGCGCGGTCTCGAAACTCCGGGGGTGTCGGCGTCGACGATGAAGGCGGTGATGGAGTCGTGCAGTCGAGACGACGGCTCACCGGTTTTGGCAAAAACGGTGAACCAATCCGCTTGGCGAACTCCCGATATCCAGCACTTCGTCCCGTTGAGAATCCAGCCACCCTCTACGTCGGGGTCCGCCGTCGCGCGAGTCTGAATTCCAGCGACGTCCGAACCCGCTCCGGGCTCCGAGAGCCCAAAAGCGGCTCGCTGCGTGCCGTTCGCGATACCGGGCAGGTAGCGAAGTTTCTGCTGTTCGCTGCCCGCAATCATGATTGGCCCGGTGGGCAGACGTGTCA
>JANXTQ010000264.1 GCA_025352305.1 Actinomycetes bacterium | reverse complement strand
AGCGCGGTGCGCGCATTCTCGGCGGACCCAACCTCGACCGTTGCCTTCGAAGCCGACGACGGAGTTAGTCGTACGGCCTGGGACTACCAAGACGAATTGTGGTCACTCGCACGTAACTTCGTCGACAACGATGACGCATCGCTGGTTGCTGGTGAGAGTGAAGTGCAACTCATCATGACCCAGTGGCGCGAGATGCTCGACGGCGTTCGCTACGACCACGACGCAGTCGCTGACCGGGTTGACTGGGTCGCAAAGTTGCGTCTCGTCAACGGTTTGAAGGAGCGCTACGGCCTCGATAGTGACCACATGAAACTGCGCGCTATTGACCTGCAGTACCACGACATTCGCCCCGAACGATCGCTCGCTGCGCGGTGTGGACTTCGTGAACTCGTGTCTCACGACGAGGCTCTACGAGCACTACACAGTCCGCCACCGTCCACTCGGGCTTACTTTCGCGGTCGGTGCATCGAGAAATATTCAGAAAATATTGCCGCGGCTAACTGGGACTCGGTGGTCTTTGACTTAGGAGTCGGCCCGCTGCACCGAGTTCCTATGATGGACCCACTGAGGGGAACTGCGGAATTGACCAGTGATCTTCTCGATCGCTGCGCCACGGCCCGCGAACTGCTCGATGAGATTGGTACGTAGTGTGGAGAGACTATGAGCGAGCAAGAACAGATTCGTAAGCAGCGAACTGAGCGCAAGGTCGAAGAGACGTCTGTCGTCGAAGTTGACGCGACGAAGGGGTCTCAGATCAAATCCGATCTCGACGACCTCCTCGACGAGATTGACGAAGTTCTCGAAGACAACGCCGAGGAGTTCGTTCGAAATTACGTGCAAAAGGGCGGCGAGTAAGTCGTGGGTCTACCGCTATTTTCGGTCGGCGACGATCCGGGACCGTCTTTTCAAAAGTTCCTCGAAGCAACCGGACGTCAGTTGGTGGTGTCGCATTCGGAAGGCATGAGCGCTCACGCCACCACGGTCGTTGCGCTGCGCTGCGCCGAGGGAGTTGTTCTCGTTGGCGATCGTCAGGCAACGAGTTCTTATATAGCGAGCCGCGACGTCAGAAAAGTAGAGGCGGCCGACCGTTTCACGGCGGTGGCCATCTCGGGCTCAGCAGCCATGGGCATGGACTTCATTCGCATGATTCAACTCAGCTTTGAGCACTACGAAAAGATGACTGACGCCGTGCTCAGCTTGGAGGGCAAGGCCAACTACCTGTCCCCGCTGATTCAGCGCAACAACCTCACAACGCCCTTTATGGTGCTGCCGCTGTTGGCAGGTTTTGACGTGAGCCATCAACGAGGGCGAGTCTTTGAGTACGACGCCGCCGGTGGATGTTACGAGCGAAACGATTTCACCTGCATTGGTTCGGGCACACCGTTTGCGGAGAGCACGCTTCGACTCGGTTTTCGTGATGACATGACTCTCAACGACGCCATTGATTTGGCGGCCCTGGCGGTTTATGAAGCCGGCGACAACGATCCGTCGACCGGCGGACCGGACTTCGTTCGAAATATCTATCCCATGATCGTCACCGTGACCGCACGAGGATTCGTGGAGCTGCCCGTCGAGCAAACAGAAGCAATTTTTCGTGCGATTAACGACCGACGAGCGGCCTCGGGCGGACGTGCCGGCGGTGAACTTCGATGAGCATGCCCTTTTATGTTTCTCCCGAACAACTCATCAAGGATCGCGCCGAGTTCGCCCAAAAGGGCATCGCGCGCGGCCGCTCCCTCGTAGCCACGATCTACGACAAGGGCGTACTGCTCGTCGCTGAAAATCCTTCGGCGTCGCTCAACAAGATTTCCGAGATCTACGACCGCATCGCTTTTGCCGGCGTGGGCAAGTACAACGAATTTGATCGGCTCCGAGAGGCCGGGATTCGCTGGGCGGATAGCACGGGCTACACCTACTCTCGCGATGACGTGGACGCGCGCGCGCTGGCGAACTACTTCGGTCAGTACTTGGGCGCGACCTTTACTGAGGGCTCCAAGCCGCTCGAGATCGAAATACTCGTGGCCCAGTTGGGCTCGCGCATGCGACCCACGAAGCTCTATCACCTGGCCTACGAGGGAACCATTACCGACGAAGAGCGCTTTGCGGTGCTCGGAGGAGACGCCGAGACGATTAAACAACGTTTCGCCGCCACGGAGACAACAGAAGAGAATCTCACCGCGGCGCTGCACCACGCTGTTTCGGCGTTGTCCGGTCCCGAGCGCAGCATCGGGGCCAAAGATCTAGAAGTCGCGATCCTCGAAGATCAGGGCGCTCGACGGACGTTCACCCGACTGTCCGACGACACTGTCGCCGAAATACTGAGTTAGCGCTCGCGGCGTACTCATGGAACGTCGCATTTTCGGAGTCGAGACCGAGTACGGCGTTACCTTTACTTACCGCGGTCAGCGTCGCCTGAGCCCCGATGAGGTATCTCGGTTTCTCTTTCGAAAAGTGGTCGCCTGGGGCCGATCGAGCAACGTCTTTTTAGAAAATGGCAGTCGTCTTTATCTCGACGTCGGCAGTCACCCCGAGTACGCCACCGCCGAGTGCGACAGCCTCTATGACCTCGTGGCCCAGGACAAAGCTGGCGAGGCAATTCTCCAGGGCTTGGTCGATCACGCGCAACAGCAGTTAGACGCCGAGGGCGTCAAGGGCGAGATTTACCTATTCAAAAACAACTCCGATTCAGCGGGAAATTCGTACGGTTGTCACGAGAACTACTGCACCGAGCGCGACGAAGATTTGAGTCGCCACGAGCAACTCTCGATCCCTTTTTTGATCACCCGACAAATTTTTGCTGGTGCCGGGCGCGTCGTAACGACCAATCGCGGAACGCACTTCGCTCTGTCGCAGCGAGCCGAGGTCATCTGGGAGACCATCTCTTCGGCCACGACGCGAAGTCGACCCATCATTAATACCCGCGACGAACCGCACGCGGACCCTGAGAAGTACCGACGCCTGCACGTCATCGTGGGCGACTCCAA
>JANXTQ010000228.1 GCA_025352305.1 Actinomycetes bacterium | reverse complement strand
AATCACACCTGGGCGACAGTGACGATTCAGAACTACTTTCGCATGTACGAAAAACTGGCCGGTATGACCGGTACGGCCGAGACGGAAGCCGCCGAGTTTTCTTCAACCTACGGACTGAGCGTTGTTCCGATTCCCACGAATCGACCGAGTCAACGAATCGACGAAGCCGACCTCATCTTTAAAACGGAGGCTGAAAAGTTCGCCCACGTCGTCGACGATGTCACTGAGCGTCACGAGAACGGTCAGCCCGTTCTGCTCGGAACCGCATCGGTAGAAAAGTCCGAAGCGCTCTCGCGCGCTCTTTCTAAAGTGGGACTGCCGTTTGAAGTACTGAACGCCAAGCAGCACTTTCGTGAGGCGGAAATTGTCGCGCAGGCGGGTCGAAAGGGCTCCATAACGGTCGCCACCAATATGGCCGGGCGTGGTGTGGACATCGTGCTCGGCGGAAACTCCGAAGGTTTGGCGTTACGTGACGCCAAGGCCCAAGGTTTCGATGCAGATACGCCGGAGTACGACGCGGCCTACGCGGCGGCACTAGCTAAGTACTCCGAACTTTGCGCCAAAGAGGCAACCGAGGTTCTAGAGGCGGGCGGACTGTACGTGCTCGGTACTGAGCGCCACGAGTCGAGGCGAATTGACAATCAGTTGCGCGGTCGGTGCGCTCGACAGGGCGATCCCGGTGAAAGTCGCTTTTACCTGTCGCTCGAAGACGATCTGATGCGACTCTTTGCGACCGGCGCTGTCAGTTGGGTCATGGACCGCGCGATGCCCGAAGGTGTTCCCATTGAAGCGAAAATGGTCTCCAAGGCAATTGAACGCGCGCAGAGCACCGTCGAAGGTAAAAACGCTGAGGAGCGCAAAGAAGTTCTGAAGTACGACGATGTTCGAAATGAACAACGCAAGGTTATTTACGCTCGACGACAACAGATCATGGCCGGCGACGACCTCTACGAAGAGACCCTCGAACTGATCGACGACTTCTTTGCGGACATTCTCGATACGTACTGTCCGAGCGAGTACTACGAAGAGTGGGACATCGCGAAGTTGCACCTCGAGCTGCAGAACTCTTACGCCACAACAATCAGCGAGGCTGATCTGCAAGCAACGCACAATCGCGATGAGTTGCTCGAGTCAATACTCAAAGACGCTCACGCACACTACGAGACCAAGTGCGAGCAGTACAGCGGTGGTTTAGATACCGCACGGGCCATTGAACGTGACGTGATGTTGCAACTGCTCGATCAGCGCTGGCAGGAACACCTCGGCGAGATGGATCACTTGCACGAAGGAATCTTCCTACGTGCTCACGCCCAGCAAGATCCGCTCGTTGCCTGGCAGCGAGACGGTTACTCCATGTTCGAGCGACTCTTGGGCACCGTGAACCGCGACTACGCGCGTTACATTTTGCAAGTCCAAGAGGTTGTTCAACCACCCGAACAGAGCGATCTTGACCTGGCCACTACTAATTCCGAAGTCGACGACTCCGCGGACGCCACGTACGCCCGAGCGATCGCCAACTCCGCGACGAAAATGAATCCAAAGTCGCCGACCGCCAAACTCGGACGAAATGACCCCTGTTACTGCGGTTCTGGTCGAAAGTACAAGCAGTGCCATGGCCGACCATAAGGCGGAGATAACGCTGCGAGAGTCCCTCGGCGCGCTGATGAGTCTCGAGGAGCGCTGGCAAGCAGCGAGCAGTTATTTGACTGTTCCCCAACGGCGTGAACGTCACCAGTCGAACCGACAGCGATGGCACGGTGACCTCGTTCGGGTACGATGCCGCCGACCAATTAACCTCTGAAGTCCGCGACAACTCTCACAGTACCGGCTACTCGCTCGCCTATTCCTATGACCATAACGCCAACCGCCTCACGAAAGTGGTGGGAACCGGGGGCGGCGCAGTCACCACGACGAACACCTACGGAACGCACGATCAGTTGCTGACTTCGGGCAGCAAAAGCTACGGATACGACTCAAATGGCAACTGCACGTCCGTCACGGTGGGCACGAGCGTCACCAC
>JANXTQ010000220.1 GCA_025352305.1 Actinomycetes bacterium | reverse complement strand
GTGGATACGAGTGTCGTGCGGCGCTGTCAATGCGCACCGTGGCGTTGCAGTGAGCCGTTCCCGGCGCGGTTGCGTAGGAACACACGTTGGTCGAAACGGCGCCTTGCGCTCCAAAAACTTTGTGAAACGCTGCGGCACTGGTGGCGAGGGGCGCCCGAGCAGCAAACGCGGGCACTGCGCTCGCGAATACGGAGGCACTAATGGCGCTCGCTGCGGCGAGACGCAGAAGAACGCGACGAGAAGCGGGGCCGTTCGAGTGGGAGAAACTTCCGACGTCTGCTCTGTTCATCATGCCTCCTGGGCCACGGCGTCAGTCGGCACGGCAAACCACTTACCGCCAGCCGACACTCGCGGTACCAATGTTTGAGTTGTTTCACAGTAGTGGCCCCAAGTGCCTCGATACAAGCGAAATTCTCCGTTACTGGCTCATTGGCGGTGTTAAGGGTTCATGATTCACTTCGACGGCTTCGTCAGTGGTGCGAGGTGATAATCGTTGCGATTTATAGCACCGAAGAGCGTCGAGATGTTCGTCGAGCACGCCACAACCGAGTCGACATGGGAACTTCAACGCTCGACGCGCCGTTCAGCACCACGCTCACGCGTCGTGAAACTTCGTCAAGAAGTTCGGAACGTTGAGCGGATTCGAGAGTAATGACGCCGGAGTAAGTCAAGAAAAGTTTTATTAGCTGGTCTCTCGAACGACTCCACTCCCACTTGATCACCTGCGCCTCGACATCGTCAAAATCTCGAGCGAGCGTCGTGTCAACGCCGTCTGCGTCGTGTCGCAGTACGCCCGGGCCTTCTAAGGATCGTCGCAGTGCGAAGAGATCTTTGACCCACGGCACCGATTGGTCGGCTCCGTTCCAACCAATGACCAATGGTGAGTTATCGCGAAGTACTCGTGCGCATTCAACAAAAGTCGCTCCAGCATCGAGCCAGTGCCACGCCGACATGATGATCACCATGTCGGCGAACTCATCGGGCAAGGGGAGACATTCTGCGCGGGCAACGATGCCAGGACATTTCGGCGAACGAAGCAACAACTGATGAAGCATTGCGGTGTCGGGCTCTACAGCGATAACGGTGGCACCTCTTTTTTCTAATGTCCTCGTTACCAAACCAGTTCCTGCTGCAATTTCAAGAATGCGCTGGCCGCGCTTCAGATCTAACCAGTCATTGAGAGAGTCGGGGACTCCCGGCCGATACTGGTCGTAGAGCGCTGCGACCGAGCCGAATGAGAGCGACCGATGCGCCGAGTGCGATTCGCCGCGTGTGCTCACATTTGTCTCGCAGCGACGGAGACGCACAAGCGAGGGCTCGCCGTGGGGGTGATCGACTCGGGCCACATCGAAAAGAGTCGTGCGATTAGCAATGGGGCGGCGATTTCAAGGCGAACGGGTCGACGGTGGGCAGTTACGGAGTCGGGGAGTTCATTGGTTAGTAACGCGTCAAACGCGTTCGCGAGATGCTTCACCGATTCGCTCATTATCTCCCAACTCACCTGTCAGCGCAGACATCCCAGTCCTCAGAACACTATCTAGGCGATGAATTGACCTCTTCGATTTGTCAACTGCGCCTTGCGTGCTCGCCGGCACAATCTATGGCGACCTGTATTGAATGAATTCTCGGTCAAATCCCCGTGACAGCACGCGTGGTCGCTGCCCGAATGCCAGTCACCAGTAGTAACGTCTGGCGCGAGGGACCTTGCCAACAGCTACGCGCCACTTTCGAGGACCGGTGATCGCATTTGCGATCGCGGTCGTGCTGGGTCTCACCTCTTACGCCCTGTCACCAACGGCGACCTACGGTTCTGGCGGATACCCGGGCCCTGATGCATTGCCGGGAGTACCTACTTACGGCTCATACCTCGGCACCGTACCTGTAGGCGGACACTCGCCGATCTCGTACGTGTGCGGCTTGGATGCACCGAATGCGACAAATCACTCTCCGAAAAAGGCGGTCGCTGAAATTAACGGTCAGTTCAGCGCCTTTCTTCCCATTTCGACGCAGTTCGGCTGCGCTCAGTTCGTGTTGTACGTATCTGCCACCAATGGAAGTCAAAGCGCTCCGTGCGGTTACGCCTATGCACAGATCAACGGTGGCAAATGGATTCTCGTGAAATATGGCACGAACTACCTTTTGATCACCGGAATCAAGCACTACCACCACGTGGGTGCGTACTTCCCCTTCTTTGTTCCTACTCCGGCGAACCAACCAGGTTCGTGTACGTCAACTACGACAACGACGAACGGCGGCGGCACGACCACCGTTCCCAATACCACTACCCCCACGACCATTCCAGGACAGACCACAACGACGCGACTGCCCTCAACGTCGACGACCTCGCCCGGATTCCATACAACAACGACGAAGCCGTTCAATGCTGGTTCTACGTCCACGGTTCCTGGTTCGATCAACAACAATCCCGGCACGGTGATTGGCAAGATCACTCAAGTGGTGACCGTGATAGCCGTCGTGATCGGTGCGGGTGCCGCCGCGGCGGGAGCGGGTCAGTTCCTTATTGAAGTTCCCGAAGCTCTGGTTGAGGAGTACACCACCGAAATTCCGCCGGGCGGTGGCCTGCCGTTCAACTTGTTCCCCGCTGGTGGTTCGGGCACTCTGTCTGAAGAAGACCTCCTGGTCCTCGCGGCCGGTATGGACACCGACATTCCGCCCGGTGGCGGTTACTCAATGGGTGGCGCCGAGGCCGATGCGGCAGCGTCAGATGAGTTCTTTGCACAAATCATTGGCCGACTCGAAGACGAAATAATTGTCCTCTTCGTTGTGGAAGACGACGACATTCCGCCGGCGGGAGGAGCGCCCCAAGACACGCTCAGTGGCAAAACCGGCGGAATGGATGACGCCACTGGCGAATCGACTCCAACTTCGGGAGGCGCTGGTCGATGACTTTCTATGACGCACCGGGCGCGGCAGTTCCGCCGCCCCAGCGGTCCATTGTTCACGCAGAAAATCAGTCGCACTTGGCTCCGCCCGTTCGTCGCCCGTTCGGTCGTGCGCTGGTTGACAAGATGACCGACGTAGTCGGAACTCCGTTTCACAAGATCTCGCCGCTTTTTGGAAACGCCTACAACAACGGTGCCCAATTACGCACCGTGCTCGGTAATGCCTACATCTTGTTTCCTGCGTTGGGCATCTATTTGGGTGCGTGGGCCGTAAAGGACACCCACGGATTGGCCATTCCTCCGGTGCTGTGGCTCACATTGGCCATCATGGTTCTCGGAATTTTCGATGCGTTTAGTGGTCTGCTCGCGACAATCACCTTTGCTATCGGCGTGATCGCTACCGGACACCTGTTTTCATCACATTGGGTAACAGGTCCACCCGGTAC
>JANXTQ010000205.1 GCA_025352305.1 Actinomycetes bacterium | reverse complement strand
ACCGATTTATGTTTCTTCTGTTGATACTGGGAGTAGTCGCATGCGTCGGCTCGGTCTATTTCGGCCTCCTGCACCCCTATCAAATCCAGCGCCTCGTTTCATTTCTTCACCAAAACTCGACCAATGCGAATCTTCGAGATCTAATTAATCAAGTAGCGAACGCGAAGGGCGCCATTGGAGCCGGCGGAATCTTTGGAGCCGGAGCGTTCAATGGACTCCAGACGACGCTTGGTTACGTACCCGAACAACGAACGGACTTCATCTTCACGGCCGTGGGCGAGCAGTTTGGCCTAATTGGCACAGTAACGATTGTCATGTTGCTCAGTTTTGTGGCCTACCGGATTTACCGAGTCGCTCGAGACGCCAAAGAGCCGCTCGGTCGACTGCTGTGCGTGGGAATTTTCGTCTTCTTCGCCTTCAGTTGTTTTCAAAACATTGGAATGACCTTGGGCATCATGCCCGTTACCGGAATTCCTTTGCCCCTTCTCAGTTATGGCGGGTCCTCCGCCTTAGTCTTTTTTCTCTGCGGTGGCGTGGTGCTATCGGTCTCTCGTCGTCGAGCAAATTAGGATTGAGTCATGAGTGACGTCGAAGAAAATCCCATCGTCGTGACTGCGGTCGAGCCAGGTGCAGAAACGACCGTCCCGGCTGCAGTTCCATCCGAGGGGGACAGCGCGGAGCCGGAGCCGAGTTCCGAGTTGGCCGCGGACGTAGCGACAAAGTTTGTCGTCGTATACGTCTCGAGCGTTTTGTTCGAACTTCCTGCTCCGCACCCGATACTCACGCTCCGTGAAGAGCAGTGGCCCTATCGAACGTTGCACTTTCCGGTGGGCTTGGCGGAAGCTCAAAGCGTGGCGTTGGCGATTGAAGAGACTCGAGCGGCTCGACCATCAACGCACGAACTATTTAGCGACACCCTCGCAGCGACGCGACAGGACATCATCGCGGCACGGATTGTTCGAGAATCACGGGGTGTCTACTTCGCCGAGCTGGATTTGATGGGTCCTCGGGGACGCACTCTGCTTGACTGTCGCCCCACAGATGCGATCATTTTGGCCCTACGACAGAAGGTGCCGGCACCGATTCTGATTGACGAGACGCTGCTGCACGATTAACTAATCAAAGTTCACGGCGTGCACTTCACCGCCACTGACCTCTTGAGAGTTCTCGTCGGATATTCGCAGTAGCAACGCCACAATCGCATAGTTTGCGATCAACGAACTTCCTCCGTAGGCGACGAACGGAAGCGTGATTCCTGTGAACGGCAAGATTCTGAGAACGCCCGCCACGATAAAGAATGCCTGGAAGCCAATAATTAGCGACAGTGCCGTCGCCGTCAAGCGGGTGAAGTCATTGTGCGAACGTTGCGCAATACGAATACCTTCTGAAACAAACAGGATGAAGCAACTGAGAACAATGACGACGCCGATCAGGCCCAACTCTTCAGCTACCGCAGAGAAGATGAGGTCGGTGGTTAGTTGCGGCGTAGATCCCGATTGCCCGAGACCCACGCCGGTTCCCACGAGTCCACCGGCGGCCACTGAAAACCATCCGTAACCGAGTTGGCTGCCTCCGAGGTCAAACCAATTATGAGAAGGCCACGGATTTAACCAAATCGCTATTCGCTTGTGAACCTGTTGGAAGTATTTCGATCCCACGTATCCGCCGGCGGCGAACATGCCAGCGCCGAGCGCGACATAGGTGAGGCGACCTGAGGCAATCCAAATGAGCGAAATGAAGAGCGCGAAGAGCAACATCGCGAATCCAACATCGTTTTCGGCACCCAGAACGAGGATGGCGAAACCCCACGCAAATGTCACGGGAACAAGCGTTCTCAGGCTGATGCGAAATCGACCACCAAAGCGAACCGACGTGGAGGCCAACATGTCCTTATTGGCGGCGAAGTACGAGGCAAAAAAGATGGCGAGAAGAATTTTTGCCATTTCCACTGGCTGAAATGTCAACGATCCCAGCTTCACCCATAAGTGTGCACCGTTAATTTTCTCGCCCACGTGCGGCACGAGTGGGGCCAGCATGAGACCAACCGCGACGAGCAACGTCAAATAGCGGTATCGGTCAAGGTCGCGGATTCGCCTCACAAACGCCAGAATGAATACGACCACGCCAGCGCTGATGGCGACCCAGAGGGTTTGATTTCGGGCCTCAAGCGGGTTCCAGCGCGCAATCTCAACGTAGCCAATACCGTTGAGCAGGGTGGCAATGGGCAGCAGAATTTGCGATGACCGCGGCGCAAAGATTCGGATCATGACGTGCAGAAATAGCGACAGGCCAATGACGAAACCCAAGAAGGCCCAGAGGTCCGCGGGTACCTGAGCTTCGGTTCCGAGTGAAGCAAGTATGTAGAGCGATGTGACAATAATCGCCGACAGGATCAACAGTCCCAACTCCGTACCGCGTCGCGGGGCGCGTTCGCGCGCCTTACGTACCCCTTGGTCGCTGCGCTCATTCACGAGGATTGAACGTCGCGAAAGGGCCACGGAGCCAGCGTACTCGTGGGGTTTAGTATTCAGCGTGCAACAAGATCGATGCCACAAGTTGTTCGCACGGTGACAATGACTATTGAAAGTTTCGGGAGCGACCGGTTTTCCAATCGCGAACTGTCACGGCTTGAATTCGGCTCACGCCTCTTGGATTTGGGTGAAGATCGATCGCTGCCGTTGCTGGAGCGATGCAAATTCGTAGCCATTTTCTCTGAAATGATCGATGAATTCTTCCAAGTTCGCGTGGTCAGCCTGGAAGACAAGATTGCCGCAGGAATCGATACCCGCAGTCTGGATGGAATCCGACCTCGTCAGCAACTATCCAATATTCGTGAACGCGTTCTCAGTTTGATCGACCGCCAAGACCGACTGGTTCTGGACGGACTTCGTCCTCAACTGAGCGAAGCCGGCTTGGAAATTGTGTCGTACGACGAAACCACCTCCGTTGAGCGCGATGAACTCCGCGAATATTTCGAGGGTGACGTGTATCCGATCCTCACTCCTTTGTCGGTAGATCCGGGACACCCCTTTCCGATGATCTCGAACCTTTCTCTGAATATTGCGGCGGTGGTGCGTGACGAAGAAACGGGTGAAGAGCGAATTGCGCGAGTGAAGGTGCCGCCGTCGTTGCCGCGATTTTGCTCGATGAGTGGCGGCACTCGATTTTGTCTGCTCGAGGACCTCATTGTGGCGCACCTGGACCGACTGTTCCCGGGAATGAACGTGGGCCGCGCCGACATGTTCCGGGTTACACGTAATGCCGACCTCGCGTTTGAAGAGGACGAGGCCGATGACTTGATGGTGGCGCTCGAATTGGAGCTTCGTCGGCGTCGCTTCGGTCAAGCCCTGCGCCTGGAGATTCGTCGAGGCATGCCTGACGAGCTGCGCGCTCTGCTCGTTGAACAACTGGACCTCGATGAGTCCAAGGTGTACGTCAACGAAGCCGCACTCGGACTGAGCGATCTGTGGTTCTTTTACGGACTAGACCGCCCTGAGTTAAAGGCGGAGAGCTGGTCGCCCAAAACTCCACCTCGACTAGCCGGCGAAGACGGGGTGAGCGACATCTTTGCGGCCATGCGCGAGGGCGACATCTTGTTGCACCACCCCTACGACTCATTCAGCGACTCGGTCGAGGCCTTCATCTCTCAGGCCGCCAACGATCCCCACGTCGTAGCCATCAAGCAGACCCTGTACCGCACGAGCGGTGACTCGCCAATTGTGGCGTCGCTTATTCGAGCGGCCGAACGCGGCAAGCAGGTCGCTGCATTGGTGGAGATCAAAGCTCGTTTCGACGAGGCGGCAAATATTGAGTGGGCAAAAGCCCTAGAAGACGCGGGGGTTCACGTTGTCTACGGCGTCATTGGACTAAAGACGCACTCCAAGACCGCGCTCGTGATTAGGCACGAAGGCAACTCAACGCGACGATACGTGCATGTGGGAACGGGTAACTACAACGACAAGACCGCGCGCACCTACGAGGATTTTGGCCTGTTGACGTGCGACGACGACATCACCCGTGACGTGGGGGACCTATTCAATTTCCTGACCGGTTTTGCGAAGCAGGGCCACTATCGCAAGTTGATTGTTAGCCCACTCGATACGCGCAAACGGATAATTGAACTCATTGATCGCGAGGCGGCGAAAGCCGAAACGGGTCGAATCGACTTTAAGGTAAACGGTCTCACCGATCCCGCCGTGATTGACGCGCTCTATCGCGCAAGCCAAGCGGGCGCAACTGTGCGCTTGGCGGTTCGAACGTTGTGTTGTCTTCGACCCGGCGTGGCGGGACTTTCAGAAAACATCACGGTTAAAAGTGTGGTTGGCGAATTTCTTGAACACTCTCGCGTATTCATTTTTGGATCCTGGAATAGTGATGAAGTTCGTGCGTTCATTGGTTCAGCTGACCTCATGGAGCGCAACTTGGATCGTCGAGTTGAGGTCATGGTTCCAATCGAGAATGAACGTCTACGTTCTGCACTCTATGAATCAATGGCACTGACTTTTCAAGATGATCTGTCGTCGTGGTCCCTCGGCACCGATCGACGGTGGCGTCGCCTCGCAGCGGTCAATGGTCTCAGCGTTCAAGGCGAACTGAAAAATCGAACGCTCGATCGATCTCGGGCCCTCAACCACTAATCCGCTGCGACAGCGGGCAATTTCGGCTTGCCCCGGCCCATTGAGAGATAGGCCAGTCCACCAATGGGTATTGGTAGCCAAAAGTTGAAGAGGCGGTACGCAATGACCGCGAGTGACGCTTGACTGAGGGGCACTCCGAAACCCACAATCGTTGGAATGAGTACACCTTCTACGACTCCGAGCCCTCCCGGTGTCAGGGGAATGACCGCAAGAATGTTCGCGAGACCGTAGGCAACCATGAGGTCGATGGGCGATATTGGATGACCAAAGGCCCATAAGAACACCCACAGGCAGGCTGCGTCGAGCAACCAGTTGGCGGCGGCCCACTCCAACGACGCCCACAGCGTGCGCCTATTTGACGTGAGAAGAATGATTCTTTCGCTTACTCGCGACAGCAGTAGCGACACTCGATCAGGAGAGAGTCCCGGAGCGTGCTGAGCGAATTTTCTCAACCACGCGTCAGCGCGGCGTTGGCCCCGCGTGATCAATGCCACGGTGCCAAAAAACGCCAGCAACAAGAAAACCCCCGCTAAGGCCGCGAAACCGTAAAGGGGATTGAAGCCTCGCAGCGGAATCGAAATGACGAGCGCCAACCAGAACAGGATGTTCAACACCACGGCTGATCCGCTGCCTTGCGCAGCCAGGCCGAAGGCGTTGGTGGTTCCAGGAACGCCGAGTTGGCTGTACATCCGATAGGCCAATGCACCACCAGTCGCGGTGCCGCCAGGAACGATGTGGCTGAGCGCCAAGGTTGACATATTGACTCGCAGAATTTGGCTGCGCTTCGGCGCGTGAGGGGTGAATACAGTTCGCGTTAGTTCGGCGTAGGCGGCAATGGCGGCGACTTCGCACAGTACGGCGACAATCACCAAAACGGGATTGATGTTGGCGAGTTTTCTTACGTCGTGACCAGCGGTGGAAATCGGGGGAATTACCAAGTACTCAAAGATAAATATCAACACGCCGATACGAAGTAACTGTCGAATTCGACGAGGAACACGAAACTTCGATTTTGGGGTGGATTCAGCCATAACGTCCCTCACAGCGTGCCACGTGCCGACCGACCAGCGACGGATTCTCTGAACGGTCCAGAGAGTCTCAATTGTAGGATTGCTCGATGCGCGTTCTGGTAGTCCTACCGACTTACAACGAAATCCAGAACATCGAAAAAATGCTGAACGCCCTACGCGCCACGGTAGCTTCAGCGGACATTTTGGTCGTTGATGACGGCAGTCCCGACGGCACCGGTGAGCGCGCCGAGGCGTTGGCGCGCGAACTCGGCCAAATCTCCGTTCTTCATCGCACCTCCAAAAACGGCTTAGGTAGCGCGTACCGTGCGGGTTTCGCTTGGGGCCTCTCAGCGGGTTACGACACATTGGTAGAGATCGACTGTGACTTTTCCCACGACCCGGCCCATTTGCCGACAATGTTGAAGCTGGCCGAACAGTATGAAGTGGTGATTGGTTCTCGTTACGTTGCCGGCGGCTCCATCCCGGCATGGTCCACTAGTCGAAAACTCCTCTCTCGCGGTGGGAACCGCTACGCCTCGATGATGTTGGCACTGAAGGTCGCTGACTCGACGGCGGGTTATCGCGTCTACCGCGAGAGCGCGTTGGCCAAGATTGACTTCGAAACAGTTCACGCTGATGGGTACGGCTTTCAAATCGAAATGACGTATCGCGCTCGCCGAGGCGGTGCTTCGATAGTAGAAACACCGATTTCATTCACGGATCGCACGTTGG
>JANXTQ010000114.1 GCA_025352305.1 Actinomycetes bacterium | reverse complement strand
GAGGCGAACGTGTTGTCCACAATGACCGTGATTGAATGCTCGTGAGCGAGTGCCGAGAGTCCTTCAATATCGGCAATCGCCAACATCGGATTAGTCGGTGTCTCAATCCAGAGCACTTTGGTCGTACCGGGAATGATCGCGGCGCGCACGGCGTCAATGTCGCCCAACGCCACGGGAGTATGGCTCACGCCCCAACGTTCTAAGACTTTGGAGAACAGTCGGTACGTTCCGCCGTAAGCGTCATTGGGAATTACCGCGTGGTCTCCCGGAGCGAGCAGGGTACGAAGCACGGTGTCGGCCGCCGCCATTCCGGACGCAAACGCCAACCCGCGCACTCCGCCTTCGAGTTCGCTCAGGCACGTTTCGAGCGCGGTGCGAGTCGGGTTAATTGAGCGTGCGTAGTCGTGTCCGCCGCGGGCTCCGCCAACGCCGTCTTGTTTGTAGGTCGACACCTGATAAATCGGCGGGACAACTGCTCCGGTCGTCTCATCTGGTTCTTGGCCCGCGTGAATCGCGAGAGTTTCGAATCCGAACTGGTTGCTCACGATTCGTGATCCTACGACGCGAGGTGTCCGAGCAGGTCCTGGCGTGACAGGACGCCAATGGGCCGTCCGTCTCCCAGAACAATGAATGCATCTGCTTGTTTAAGTGCCTCTAATGCCACTTCAATTGACTCCGACGCGCCGACCAGTGGCAGCGGTGCGGCCATATGCAGTTCGACCCGATCGGCCAACGACGCCGTTCCGTCAAAGATGGCGTCAAGCAAGCCACGTTCGGTCACCGAACCCACAATCTCGGCCACCATCACCGGTGGCTCGGCTCGAACAACCGGCAACTGTGACACTCCGTATTCGCGAAGGATGTCAATCGCGTCACGAACCGTCTCGCTTGGATGAGTGTGAAGAAACTCCGGCAGCGACGAACGCTTCTCCGCCAAGACGTCGCCGACGCTCAATCCATCCTGTCGTTCACCAAATCCGTAGCGGTTCAGCCACTCGTCATTGAAAACTTTGGAGAGGTAACCGCGTCCCGAGTCAGGAAGCAACACGACGACAATGTCCGACGACGTGGCCCGTCTCGCTACATCCAGCGCCGCGACCGTGGCCATGCCGCATGAGCCACCGACCAACAGTCCCTCTTCGCGAGCGAGTCGACGAGTCATTTGGATTGAGTCGGCGTCACTCACCGCAATTATCTCGTCGGCAATTTTCGGATCGTAGGCCGTTGGCCAAAAATCTTCTCCCACACCTTCGACGAGGTAGGGCCGACCGGTGCCACCGGAGTAGACCGATCCCACCGGATCAGCACCGATGACGCGAACGGCGCCATGGGACATCTCTTTGAGGTAGCGACCCGTCCCACTAATTGTTCCGCCCGTTCCCACGCCGGCAACGAAGTGAGTAATGCGGCCATCGGTTTGACGCCACAGTTCAGGTCCCGTGGTCTCGTAATGCGCCTGCGGATTGGCGACGTTGGAGTACTGATCGAGCTTCACCGCGCCATCGATCTCTCGGGTGAGTCGGTCCGAGACGCTGTAGTAACTACGAGGGTCGTCGGGATCTACGGCCGTGGGACAGACCACAACCTGTGCACCGTAAGCGCGAAGAACGGAAATTTTGTCGCCACTGACTTTGTCGGGGCACACAAAAACGCATTTGTAGCCGCGCTGCTGGGCCACCAACGCGAGACCGACTCCGGTGTTGCCACTCGTGGGCTCAACCAACGTGCCACCCGGTTTCAAAATTCCGTCTCGTTCAGCCGCGTCGATCATGCCGACCGCAATTCGGTCCTTCGCAGAACCACCGGGATTGAAGTATTCGACTTTCGCCAGAACGGTGGCGTCGATTCCTTCGCTCACACGATTCAATTTGACCAGCGGGGTATTTCCAATGAGCTCAATGAGCGAGTTAGCGACGTCCACTCTGGAATCGTAGGTCTCGGAGCGAGAAAACTAGAGATCGTCGCTACTGAGAGTCAGCGCGGCAAATACCTGTGCCAAATCCCACAGCTCCACCGCACAGCGGTCGTAGGTCCCTTGATCTCCCCCCGCCGGGTCGGCAACGTCTAATCCCGGCTCGGGCTCACCCGTCGCCACCTCGGCAACTTGGCTGGCGACGTCGCCGTCCAGCGGAGCGAGAAGGCAGAAGGATCGAAGTTGGACTGTGCGCTCGGCGGCGCTCGCAAAGTTCTTTCGAACGTAGTTCACATGATCGGACTCAACCGCAATAATCACGTCGGCCCACTCGGCGTCGTCGCTCGTCAACTGATGGCTCCGATGCGAGCGAAAGTGATGCTCACCCAACTCTTCGAGTTTTTCGAGCGCTTCCAGCGTTCTCTGGCTCATTGCTT
>JANXTQ010000188.1 GCA_025352305.1 Actinomycetes bacterium | reverse complement strand
GTTAGCCGCAGCGAGATTCAATTCGGCGCGCAATCGACCCGCCAGAGCGAGGCCGACGCCGGCGAAAGCCGCCGTGGCCAACACCACGGTCGCCGCGAACTCGATCGCGCCGAGCACCCCACCGCGAGGGTGCCATCCAAGAAGCAGCGCCACCGCTCCAATGACAACAATTTGGATCGCTTCGACGACTTTGATACCCGCAACTTTGGCCAGGATGAGCCGATTACGACCGAGTGGCGTAACGGCGAGACGACGAAGTACTCCGTAGGTCCGCTCGAAGCCCGTCGAAATTGATAAGGCGACGAGTGCGGTGGACATTACGCAGAGCGCCAATATTCCTGGTGCGAGAAAGTCGATCCGTCGCGCTCCGGGCGTGGACGTGATGTGCACCGTGGTTAAAAAGACCAACAGGATGACCGGAATACCAATGGTCAACAACAACGTCTCGCCGTGACGGACTGTCATTCGTACTTCGCTGCGCGTCTGCGCCCAAAATGCGCGCATCAGCCCTCGTCCTGCGAACGTTCCAGAATGCTGAAGTAGGTCTCTTCGAGCGTCGCGCGCGTTCGCAACGAACTGAGCGTCGCGCCGTGGCTGAAAAGGAACGTTTGAAGCGCACTCATCAGTGACGAACTGTTAGTGGCGCCGATGCGGTAGTGGCGCTCAGTTTCGAGTGTCACCGAAGCGTGAAGCGCGTGAGAGAGCGCAACGACGTCCACGTTGACTGACGTTTCGATGACTACCGAAGCGACTTCACTCAACAGTTCGCTGAGCGACCCTGACTCTGCCACGCGACCTCGTGCCACGACCGTAACGGTGTTGGCAAGGGCCTCCGCGTCGGCGAGTTCGTGCGTCGTAATCAAAATGGCGCAACCACGATCGCGCTGCTCGATCAATATGTCGCGCACGGCGCGGTGCCCCTCGGGATCGACGGACGACGTTGGTTCGTCCAGTACCAAAACGCGAGGACGTCCAACGAGCGCGAGCGCGAGCAGAGTGCGCTGTTGTTCGCCACCGGACAGTCGTCGCCACGGCGTTTTAACGCATCGCTGCAGTTCCAAAGCGCTGACTAGCTCGTCAATCACGCGCGGTGCGCGGTAGTAGTTGGAGGTCAGTTTCAGCACCTGAAGTGGCGACATGGACGACCACACGCCGCCACGTTGCAAGAGTGCGCCAACACGTTCAACGACGTGACGATGATCGCGAACCGGGTCCAAACCCATAAGGCGCACGGTTCCCTTCGAGGGTGATCGAAAGCCGAGCAGGGTCTCAACGGTGGTCGTTTTGCCGGCGCCATTGGGACCGAGCACGACGTGAATCTCTCCAAAGTCAACGCTCAGTGAGACGTCACTGACGGCGTGAGTGGCACCAAAATTGACGGCCAACGAGTCGATTTCGACGGCGTGGCTCACGGAATGAAGTTAGACGCTCACTGAGTTGCGTGATGCCTCCGGCGTAGTCTGGTGCGGTGATCGACCTCGTTCAGCTACGTCGCGACCCCGAGACGGTGAAGAAATCTTTGGCTCGCCGCGGTGTTTCGGCGACGACGTTGGATGAACTCATTAGTGCTGATGTGACGCATCGATCACTGATGCTCGTCGCCGAGAATCTTCGTGCGCAGATCAAAGATCTCAGTCGTCAGGTCGGTGAGGCTCGTCGTTCGAAAGACAGTGCCACGGCTGACGAATTGGCGCTTCGATCTCGAGAACTGGGTGACGATGAACGCCGAGCCCACGAAACGGCAGAAGCCGCGGGAATCGACGTTCGAAACCTGCTTCTCGATCTGCCGAATCTGCCGTCGCCCGATGCTCCCGAGGGTCGCGACGAAACCCACAACGTGGAACTTCGCCAGTGGTGGCCTGGAATGGACGACGGCCAACCGTTTCCGTCTTTCGGCGAGCACCAACGAGTCGCCCACTGGGACTCAGCTAAAGAACTGGGGATATTGGACCTCGAAACCGGTGCCAAATTGGCCGGCTCGATGTTTCCGCTCTACCGCGGTGACGGATCTCGCTTAATTCGAGCTCTCGGTGCCTTCGCGCTCAACGCGCACGCCGACGAATACGAAGAGATCCGTCCACCCACGTTCGCGCTCACCGAGACCATGACCTCAACGGGGCACCTGCCGAAGAACTCCATTGAGATGTACGCAATCGAGCGCGACGATCTATGGGCTATTCCCACGGCAGAAGTTCCCTTGACGTCGATGCTGCGCGGCGAAATCATTGACGAGCAACGCTTGCCAATCAAGATGACGGCACTCACGGCATGTTTTCGTCGAGAAGCCGGAGCCGCGGGCCGAGATACTCGGGGAGTTCTACGAGTACACGAGTTCGACAAAGTGGAACTATTCGCGTACTGCACGCCGGAACAAGCTCAGGCGTGCTTTGACGATGTTCTCGCGCGCGCCGAAGGACTTCTTCGTGCACTCGGCCTCGCCTACCGGGTCCTCGATCTGTGTTGTGGAGATCTGGGCACCTCGGCAAAAAGGACCTTTGATCTTGAAGTGTTCTCGCCGGGCGTCGATCGCTGGCTCGAAGTCTCCTCGGTGAGTTGGTTCGGGGATTTTCAAGCGCGTCGAGCCAATGTTCGTTATCGCAGCAGCGGCGCAGCACCGACCCTCGTGCACACCGTGAACGGCTCGGCACTCGCGTGGAGTCGTATTTGGATTGCGATCATCGAGAACTACCGCAATCAGGATGGATCCATCACCATTCCGAGCGTGCTGCGACCATTTTTTAATGGCCGCGAACTACTGCGCGCACAGAACTAGGCGTCGAAGCGGTAGCCCACTCCGCGCACGGTGGTGATGTGCACCGGCTCCTTCGGCTTTTTTTCGACCAATGTTCTTAGTCGTTTGATGTGTACGTCGAGAGTTTTGGTGTCTCCGACGTAGTCCGATCCCCAGACTCGATCAATGAGATGATCGCGGGTCATCACGCGTCCGGTATTGGTGAGCAGCAACTCCAGGAGAGCGAACTCCTTTTTGCGAAGTTTGATTTCGGCACCGCCGACGTAACAACGCCGCGTGTCGACTTCTAGGCGAACGGGTCCCGACTCAAAAACGTGCTCGGCCGCTTCGGGCACAGCGACGTGATCGCGGCGACGAAGAACCGCGCGAATTCGCGCAATCAGTTCTCGTAGTCGGTACGGCTTCGTGACGTAGTCGTCGGCTCCAATCTCCAACATCACCACGGCGTCGACCTCTTCACCCTTTGCGGAGACCACGATGATCGGAACGTCGCTCGACGCCCGTATGACTCGACAGACATCGAGACCGCTCATCTTGGGCAACATCAGATCCAACAAAATGACGTCGTAGACGTCACTGTTAAATAACGCCACCGCTTCTTGACCGTCGCGCGCCACGACGACGTCGAAGCCTTCTCGGTCCAGCCCAATGGTGAGTGCGTCGACGAAGGACTCTTCATCTTCCACGAGTAAAACGCGAGGACGTGAACTCGACGGCGCGATCATATGGCGCTCAGCGGCAGGTCCAACATGAAGGTCGAGCCTTCGCCTTCGCGTGACATCACGCTTACCGCTCCGCCGTGATTCTGTGCCACGTGGCGAACGATAGAGAGTCCGAGACCGGTACCGCCAGTTTGGCGGGCCCGACCGGGGTCAACGCGGTAGAAACGTTCAAAGATGCGTTCCAGGTCCTTTGCCGGAATGCCAATGCCCTGATCCGCTACGGCAATTCGAACGAACAAGCCGTCGCCGAGATCAGGGTCCGTGGTGGCGCTGACGCGCTCCGTTCGAAGTATCACGGTGCCGCCCGCGGGAGAGTAGGTGACGGCGTTTTCTAACAGTGCGTGCACCGCTGAGACCAGTTGGCGTCGATCCCCGGTCACGAGCAGTGAGGAGTCCGGTTCAGCGAAACTCAGCACCACCGAACGCTGCTCGGCCGCGGTACGGATTCGCTCCATCGCTTCAGCGACGAAGAGGCTCACTAAGACGGGTTCGCGCGCCGGAGCACCTTCACTTTCGAGGCGAGATAGATCCAGAAGGTCCTCAATAATTCGGTTCACTCGAAACGCTTCGGAGTGGATTCGTGCGGCGAGGCGCTCGGCAATCACGGGGTCGTGTTCGTACTGCAGAGTTTCGGCCAGCAGTCCGAGTGCACCCATGGGCGTTTTTAGTTCGTGACTGACGTTGGCAATGAAGTCACGACGAATCTCTTCGAGTCGGCGACGTTCCGAGACATCCTCAATTAATGCGAGCACGCCGAGCGGTCGGCGTCCGTCGTCAATGACCGTTGCCTTAATGGTGAGAGTTCGCCGGGGCGGACCGTAGAGATCAATCGTGCGATCGGCGAGACCGTT
>JANXTQ010000184.1 GCA_025352305.1 Actinomycetes bacterium | reverse complement strand
CTCGAGAGGGCGCACGAAGATCACGCCGATCCGAGTTCGGAGTCTCGGCGATGCCGCTGCTGCCCCGATCAGCCGATCGAGCCCGGCGCCAACCACACCGGTAGGGACCGACGAGAGCGTCCCGGCGCGCCCGAACCACTGGCGAGCGACGCGGACCCAGATGCGGGTGCACCGAAGCTGCAGAGCATGACGCCAACGATGGTCTTGATGAGATTCTCCGGCACCGAACTGAGTTGCTTGGCGACGACGAGACCAACAATCGTTACGAGTACGACTGCCGCGAGTGCCGCCACGGACGCCAAGGGCAATCGGTTAGAACTCGCCCCGAGCGAGACCACAATGAGAACAACTTCCATACCTTCGAGAAAGACGCCCTTAAAGGCCATCGCGAAGGCCACCGGGTCTCGCGGTCCACTGGCGGCCGGAGCTGCTTCAAGTTCTTTAACGGAGTCCGCGAAAATCTTGTCTTCGTCGTGCTTGGCTTTTAGTCCACTGCCGCGCAGCCAGGCTTTTCGCAGCCAACCCATACCCAAGATCAGGAGCAACGCTCCGACAATGACGCGCAAAATGTGGATGGGAACGTAGTGAATGAGCGGAATTCCGACCCCGGCCACGAGCACCGCGAGAACTACCAGCGCGGCGATCGTTCCCTCAATGGCGCTCTTCCAACTACGCGAGGTTCCCGCCGCTAATACCAAAGTCAACGCCTCGACCATTTCGACCAGGGACGCAAAAAACACCGCAATAACCAACACGGTGTCAGAGGTTCGCACCCGACTACGTTACTCGTGGATCGATTCTCGAATTCGAAATCGCCCCCGTGATTGACACGAGAAACTTCAACGAGGAGACGTGGTGCAACTACCCCTAGTAACTCCACAGTGGGCGGATCAACCGGCCGGCGTGCCGTGGCCGAGTGCGACGTGGCCCCGTGGCGCCAGCACCCCCGAGATTGAATCACTAGTTGATGAACTATTTGAATCGGAGCAAGTATCCACCACCAACGCCCTGGTGATCGTGCGCGGAGGCGAGATCGTCTGCGAACGCTACGGCGGCGCGAAGATCTACTTTGATCGTGACCCTGAACCAATTGTGCAGTCCACTCCTCTGCTCAGTTGGTCCGTCGCCAAATCAATGATTCACTTTTTCGTGGGAACCCTCGTTGATGAACATCGTCTCGACCCCACTGTTCGCGCCGAGATCGCCGAATGGTCCGATCCGAGCGATCCGCGTCACGCTATTCGCCTGATGGATCTACTCGCGATGCGCGACGGGCTCGATTTTCTCGAAGATTACGTCAACGACACGGCGAGCAACTGCATTGAAATGCTCTTTGGCGACGGTGCGGCCAACACCTCGGCGTACGCCGCGTCGCGACCGCTCAAGCACGAGCCCAATACGCTCTACAACTACTCGAGTGGCACCACGAACATCATTTCGCGACTCATTGCCCAGCACGTTGGATTCGCCGATCAGTACCTCGACTATATGAACGATCGACTTTTTGGTCCCTTAGGCATGAGTACCGCGAAACCCGGCTTTGACCCCGCTGGCGTGTTCATTGGATCCACTTTCGTTCACGCCACCGCGCAGGACTTCGCACGGTTTGGACTGCTGTACCTGCGCGGCGGTCTCTGGGACGGGCGCCAACTCGTCTCGCGCGACTGGACCGCCACTGCTCAAATACCGCACAGCTTTGACTCCGACAGCGGAACCTTTTACTCCTGGCAGTGGTGGTTGGGCGGCGACCGCTACGGGACCTACTGGGCCAACGGTTACGAGGGTCAACGGATCTTCGTTATTCCGGCACTCGATACCGTCGTGGTGCGACTCGCCAAAATGCCGGTGGAAAAAGCTCCCGCGCTAGCTAACTGGCGTGACCGGCTGATCGGCGAGCTCGCTCGCTGAGCGGGTCGCATAGACCCCGGCGGCGAAGAGCAGAACTGTTACAACCCCGAGGGCGTTTCGAGCGACGAAAATCAAGATTGTTTTGAGGTTGAATCCGTGCGCGCTGAAGTCCTCATTGCGCGCTATCGCCCACGGCACGGCGTAGACCACCATTGCCAGCACGCTGGCGACGACGAGCACGCGGCGATGCCAGTTCTCAATAATGACGAAGATCACGAGTGGCGCGAAGCAGTAGTAGTGATCCCAGGTCACCGGGCCGGACAACACACTCGCGCCCATCATCATCACGAACGCACTTGCGCGACGCCCGTCGCGCCACAGTCGATTGGCCGCCCAAATCCCGAGGGCCACGGCGCAGATCGACGCCAGCCAGCCAACCGGCGACGCCCACGAC
>JANXTQ010000158.1 GCA_025352305.1 Actinomycetes bacterium | reverse complement strand
GGGCCATTGTGCTGCGTACCTTTTCCAAAGCACACGGACTCGCCGGCGCACGTGTCGGCTACGCGATCTGTGATCCTCAGCGCGCCGAGATCCTCAGTTCTCGTTTGGCACCGCTGTCGGTCTCGGCATTATCAGCGGCCCTCGCTTTGGCGTCGTTGGCGTCTCCGCCCGATGTCAGTGACCAAATTGCGCAGCGCGATCGTCTGAGCAGTGAACTGAGCGCGTTGGGGCTGAAGCCACATAAATCCTTCACCAACTTTCTCTACATTCCGGTCGACGATCCGAAGTGGTGGTGGGACGCACTCGCCGCTCACGGGGTCGTCATTCGAACCTTCGCTGGAGCCATTCGGATCTCCGTTCGCGACGCCGACGACAACGACGTCTTACTCAGCGCCGTACGAACAGTTCTCGGCGTGGGAGAAATGCCCGATCACCTTGTTCGTCAACGGCGCGTGACGGCCGAGACGCGCATCGATGTTCGACTGCGTCTTTACGGAGAGGGTCGCGTCTTTATCGACACGGGCAGTGGCTTTTACGATCACATGCTGCAACAGCTCGCCTTTCACGCGGGACTCGATCTTCGCGTACTCGGAGTGGGCGACCACGAAACGGGAGATCACCACACCGTGGAGGACATGATGCGAGCGTTCGCGGATGCGCTGGATCGTGCCCTCGGGGATCGTCGCGGTATTACGCGATACGGAGAGAGCCGCGTTCCAATGGATGAAGCTCTGGCGCACGCGGTCATTGATCTGTCGGGTCGTCCGGTGTCGGTGATTTCAATTGAGCCGGACCCCGGAATGGCGACGCACGCTCTGGAGTGCTTGGCGCAAAACGCTCGTCTCACGTTGCACGTCGAAGCCACGGGGGACAACGCTCACCACGTGGCCGAAGGGGCCTTTAAAGCAGTCGGACGAGCATTGGCGGTGGCCCTGTCGCCCACGGGAAGCCACGTTCAGTCCACCAAGGGTTCTCTGTGAACGAAGTAGTCGTGATCGACTACGGCGCAGGCAATACCCGTTCCGTGAGGTCGGCGCTCACGCGGCTCGGATTTACGTCGGTCTTAAGTGCTGAGGCTCAGTGTGTTCGTGACGCCGAGACGGTGATACTTCCCGGCGTTGGATCCGCGAGTACCGCCATGGCGCATCTGCGCTCAACGAGCGCCGATGAGGCACTGCGCGAACGAGTACGAGACGGTAAGCGCACTCTCGGCATCTGTTTGGGCATGCAGTTAGCGCTCGAGAGTTCCGATGAAGACGGAGGGGTAGCGACTCTCGGCCTCGTGGAGGGAAGAGTGCGCCGTCTCGAGTCAGAACGAACTCCGCGCTTGGGTTGGGCACTGGTGAGTCCGTGGAACGAGTCGTATTACTTTGCGCACAGCTACTACTGCGACTCACCGAACGTCAGCGCCACGAGCGAAGGTGTGCCCGCAGTGATCGACGTTGGTTCCTTTGTTGGAGTGCAGTTCCACCCCGAAAAAAGCGGTCCCGCCGGAGAGAAGTGGTTGGCATCATGCCTTTCGCGCGACTGATTCCGTGCCTCGACGTGACGAACGGTCGCGTGGTCAAGGGGGTGAGTTTTAAGGGTCTACGTGACGTGGGAGATCCCGTTGAACTGGCGCGCGCGTACAGCGACGGGGGTGCGGACGAACTGGTCTTTCTCGATATCACGGCGACCGTTCACGACGTATCGACCATGGTGGACGTTGTACGGCGCGTTGGCGAGGTTGTCAACATTCCCTTCACGGTGGGCGGAGGAATCCGTTCTCGACAAGACGCGGCGCGAATCATTGAAGCCGGAGCGGATCGGGTGTCGCTCAACTCGGCGGCACTGGCGCGTCCGGAACTTATTAGTGAGATCGCTGCACTGTTTGGGTCCCAGGCCGTGGTGGTGGCCATTGACTCGGGCGCGGGCCAGGTGTATTCGCACGGGGGTTCTCGGCCCGTTGGTCTTGACACCGTTGCGTGGGCGCAGCGCGCCGTGCAGTGCGGCGCCGGCGAAATCCTGCTGACGTCCATTGATCAAGACGGCCAACGCTCGGGTTACGACCTTGCAATAACCGTTGCCGTGAGAGACGCCACCACCGTTCCGGTCATTGCGTCGGGCGGCGCGGGATCGGCCGCGCACGTCGTTGATGCACTGCGTGTTACGGACGCTGCCCTAGTGGCCTCGATTGTTCACGATGACCCGAGCCAGCTTCCCGCACTTCGCCGAGCAATCATCGACGCCGGCATTTCGCTGCGTCACTTCGAGGAGGTCTACTCATGAGCGACGGTGAACTTCGAGCCGCGATTATTCAAGATGACGCCAGCGGACAGGTTCTCATGCTCGGATGGATGGACGAAGAGGCTCTAGCGCTCACTCGTTCCACGGGAGAAGTGCATTTTTACTCCCGTTCACGCCAGCGTCTGTGGAAGAAGGGCGAGAGCTCCGGGCACATCTTTCATGTTCATGAGATTGAACTGGACTGTGACGCCGACGCGGTGCTCGTCAAGGTCCATGCGGACGGGCCGGCCTGTCACGACGGCTCGACGAGTTGCTTTACGCCGTGGCTATGGCGCCGAATTCTTCAGCGCGAGAGCACCAACGACGACGCGAGTTACGTCGTGCGCCAACTGCAAAGCGGTGTCGCGGCGAACGCGCAAAAGGTGGGCGAAGAAGCCACTGAAGTGGTCGTCGCGGCGATGGGCGAAAGTGACGAGCGCGTGATCAGCGAGGCGGCCGACCTGTGGTTTCATCTACTGCTCCTGCTTCGCGCGAGGGGCCTCGACCCCGCGGCGATTGATCAGGAACTACGGCGCCGGATCAGCGACTAGATCACGCTTCGAGCAGTACCGCGCTCGGCCGTAACGGTGGACGAACTTGGATGCGCACCGATTCACCAATCTGCGGATCTCGCATTTGAGCTTCATCGTGGGTGAGCTGCACCCAGGGAGTGGTGCCGTCGGGACGAACGAGAACAACGCGAACCTCAAAGCCAAGTCGCACCACGTCAATGATCATCGCGTCCAGTCCTGCTTCGTCAATCGGGGCCAACGTCAACTCGTGAGGGCGGTACTCCACGTCGTCGAGAGTCGTCACGGGTCCGAGAAAGCGACGAACAAAGTCGGTGGCCGGTGCGTCATAGACGTCATCGGGTCGACCAACCTGTTCAATTTTCCCCGCGTTCATGATGACCAAACGATCGGCCACCTCCATGGCCTCGCTTTGATCGTGGGTGACGAGAATCGTGGTGATCCCTACTTCTCGTTGCAGAGAGCGAACCCAACTGCGTAGTTCGCTACGCACCTGTGCGTCCAGCGCGGCGAAGGGTTCATCGAGCAACAACACGTCGGGCTTGACCGCCAGCGCCCGAGCCAGCGCCATGCGTTGGCGCTGGCCACCGGAAAGCTGGTGCGGATAGCGGTCCGCGAATGTCTCGAGTCGAACCAGAGACAACAGATCGTCGACCTCCTTGCGCCGCTGCGCTCGCGCGACTCCTTGAACCTTGAGGCCGTACGCGACGTTGCCGGCCACGCTCAGGTGGCGAAATGGTGCGTAGTCCTGAAAACAAAATCCGATTCGCCGTTTGCGCGCGGGCACGTTCGACACGTCGACGCCGTTGATCTCGACGTGACCGCCGTCGAGGGTGTTGAGACCGGCAATTATTCGCAGGAGGGTGGACTTGCCCGAACCCGACGGCCCGAGCAGCGCCGTCATTGATCCATTGGGAACCTCATCGTTGATCCCGTCCAGAACTAAGTCCGGGCCGAAGTACTTTGTGACGTCATGCAGCGTGATACCCACTGCGTCTCCTCTCTCGATTGCGGGCAATGCCCAGGAAAATAAGTACAACGAGCGACACCGCCATCAGAACTGACGCGCCTACGAATCCTTGGTAACTGTTTTGACTATCGAAGTTCTCGCCAATGTCCAGCGTCAAGGTTTGAGTAACGAAGGCAATGTTTCCCGAGACAATGAGTACGGCGCCGTACTCACCAATAACGCGCGCCAGAGTCAAGGTCACGCCGTAGGCCGTCGCCCACGAGATCGACCGCATGGTGATGGTGAAGAAAATTCGAACGGGTCCGGCGCCAAGAGTTGCCGCGGTTTGTTCTTGGTGCGTGCCCACTTCACGTAACAGCGGAACGACCTGACGAGATACCAGCGGCAGGGAGACAAAAGCCGAACAGAGGACCAAACCCCAGAAGGAAAAAATGATCTGCCAACCCAATTTGGCGAGCGATGAGCCGAACCATCCGTTGCTGGCGTACGTCAGCTCCAGCATTAGACCAATGATGATCGGTGATACCGCTAGGGGAATATCGATCAACGTGTCGAGAACGCGCGTGAAGCGCGACGGATGTCGCACAATCCACAGCGACGCACCGACCCCGAAAATTACGTTGAGCGGCACCGCCACCGCGGCGACCTTGGCCGTGAGACCCAACGCGAAGTCCATTTGCGGGTCTTGGATAGCGCTGAGCAGTGCGTGCCAACCCGGAGCGAACGTCTGTTGAAACACGAACACAATGGGTGCGCCGACGAGAACGCCCACGTAGATGAGCACGATGATTCGCACGCTGAGCGTTCCCGCGGCGGCGCGCGGTCGAGTTGATCGTCTTTTCATCCGCGACGCCTCGCCATTCGTCGCGCTAACAAGTTGAAACTGCCTATGAGCACGAGCGCGATGGAAACGAGAGCCACCGCCACCGATGAGGCACTGCTCACTTGACTGGATCCAACGAGTGAATAGATATAGGAACTCGCGACCTCGGTGTGATACGGAGAGTTGCCCGATATGAAGACGACTGAGCCGTACTCACCCACGGCGCGCGCAAAAGCGAGTCCCGATCCCGCGAGAATCGCGGGCGCGAGCGCGGGCAGCGTAACGGTGCGAAAGGCTCGAAAGGGTGACGCACCGAGAGTTGCCGCGGCGGCTTCGGCGTCCACGCCCAGCGATTCGAGCACCGGTTGCACGGAACGAACCGTGAAGGGCAACGTCACAAAAAGAATTGCGAAGCTGACACCAATCCAACTGCCCGAAATGTTGACGTGCACCGGTGACAAAGGACCGTAAAGCGTGAGGAACGTAACTCCGGCGACCACGGTCGGTAGAGCAAAAGGTAGGTCGATGAGCGAGTTGAGAATCGACTGGCCAATGAAGCGATCACGAACCAGTACCCACGCGGTAGCTGTTCCGGCGACGGCATTAACGGCCGTCGCCAACAGTGAACACAACAGAGTTAGTCGGATGGCGTCGAGAGACTCGGTTTGTGTAACCGCCGTCCAAAAAGCGCCGAGTCCGTGTTGGAAAGCGTGGCCAAGTAAAGCAAAGAGCGGTATGAGCAGTAAGAGTCCGAGGTAGGTGACCACCAGGGACTTGCCGGCCTCCCGAGCCACGGGCGCTCCTACGCGGACGCGATGAAACACCCACCGCGAACGCGGTGGGTGTTTCAATGGCGAAGCGAGTTCGTTAAGCGGTCTTGCCAGCAAACTGTTCCAGGTAGCTGACGATTCCCGCGATGGGGTGTTTGGAATCAGTCTTGGAGAACTTGATCGTCGCTCCAAAGAACTTCGGATCCAG
>JANXTQ010000149.1 GCA_025352305.1 Actinomycetes bacterium | reverse complement strand
CGGTTACCTCGTCGCGGCACTGGCGTGCTTTGCGGTCGCGGCAACAGTGCTCGTCGTAAACGCCGCGACACCTCGCCAGCCGGGCGCATCAGAAACGGGCGGCATCACGACCTCTCAAGCTCAGCAAATTCGCGTCCTACTCACTGAAGCGGAACTTGATCAAGCTTCGGGTCGAAGTACCTACGCACTGGAGGCATTTAATCAAGTGCTTGCCATTGACAAAAAGAACGTCGAAGCGCTAACGCAATCGGGGTGGATTTCATTTACCGCCGGTAGCGCCGCTCAGAATCTCTCGCTACTCCGACTCGGCGAAAAAAGAGTGGCTTTAGCTGTGGCCACCTATCCGCATGACCCCGATCCGCTGTTGTATTACGCGATCATTGCTGCGTCCACGCCAGGAAAGCGGAATTTCGCGAAACAGGAATTCCAAAAGTTCCTGAGGTTGCATCCAACGGCGTCCGAACGGGCAACGGCTCAGCCGTGGCTCATTCGCCTCGCCATCACGTCGCGCTAGGCAGTGGCGCGACAGAACTCGTCGCCGCGAGCTTTCGATGACAGCGTCACGTTGGTGCTCGATGCCCCCAGGCCCTCGAGGATTCCGGTGACGAGCCCTCGGTCCACTCCGCACAGAACCGGATGATGAGTCGCTGCGTTGCCGAAGGGACAACTTTCCGAAACCACTGAAGTCTGGCTTCCGTTCTCTTCGGCCCGAGCGGCGAATCCATGTGCCGTCAGAACGTCAGCGACCGCGGCCATTGCCGCGCGCGCGGAACGCGTGGAATCCGTAGGTGTAATCGACTGAGCCAACTCTCGGCCGTATCGTTGGCCAACTTCGAGGGCCATCTGTTCTGTTTTTTCGGGACCCAACATCTCGAGTGCGCGCTCCAACAGGGCCACTAAGAGCGCATCACGGCGGGGTGATCCGTCCAAGTTGAGGTCCTCATCAACCACGCGGTACACCTTGGACGGACGGCCGACGCCACTTCGGCGCAGTTCGTCACTGGTCACGTAGCCCGAAGAAATGAGCCGTTCGAGATGGTGCCGAATGACGTTGGCGTGCACTTTGCAGTGATCGGCCAAGTCGTTGGCCGTCGCACCGGGGTTCTCTCGGAGAAAAAGGTAGAGCGCGCGACGGGTGGGATCTCCAAAAGAGTTGACTAGTCCCGCGACTTTGGCGGTGAAGTCGGCCGCATTGAGATCAACGGGCGAACGGGTTGTCGACACGTCGTAAGTGTACGGGCCGATGCTTGAGCGTCGCCGGTAGCCTTGGCGCTTCACGAGTTAAGGAAGTGGCAGTGCCCGCTAACGCCCAATTTGTTGAGGCGATTCACGCCGTTATCGATCCCCAATTAGTACGACCCATTGGTGAGTTGGGCTTTGTGGGCTCAATCGAGGAGCGCTCGGGATCGCTGCACGTCCAACTCGCTCTGCCCTTCTTAGAGTGGCCGCACCTAGAAAGAATTAGCGAACTCATCGTTGAGGCAGTGCCGGGTTCAACGATCATGACGCGCTCGATGAACGACGAAGAACGTTTAGCGCTGCGCCACTATCTGCGCTCCGCAATGGCCGGTGACCCGGGACCGGGTCTGCACGAGCACTCAGCAGATGCCGCGCCGCGTTTTTTGGACAAGTTGAGTCGCACGAGGGTTCTCGGAATCTCCTCGGGTAAAGGCGGAGTCGGAAAATCTTCCGTGACCGTCAATCTCGCGATAGCGCTCGCTCGTCGCGGTCTCGATGTCGGTGTGCTCGACGCCGACGTGTACGGATTCAGTTTGCCCAAAATGCTCGGTGCGACGAACGATCCCATCATCCTGGGTGACACGGTCATTCCGACTTTGGCGCACGGAGTTCGATGCTTGTCTATGGGCTATTTCGTTCCCGACGAACAGCCGGTTATTTGGCGCGGCCCGATGTTGCACAAAGCAATTGAACAGCTGGTCACTGAAGCGTGGTGGGACGAACCCGATTTCCTGTTGATTGATATGCCGCCCGGCACGGGAGACGTGGCCCTCACTCTTTCCGAAGTGTTGCCCCGAATTGAAATGTACGTGGTGACGACCCCTCAAGCGGCGGCCCAACGAGTCGCACAACGATCGGCGTACGCGGCGCGCAAGCTCAAACTCGCAGTACGCGGCGTCATTGAAAACATGAGTTACTTCATTGGTGACGACGACAAGCGCTACGAGATTTTTGGCAGTGGCGGCGGCGAACGACTATCGAGTGAACTCGGAATTCCCCTGTTGGCGCAGATTCCACTGGAGCCGCGTCTGCGCGAAGGCGGAGACGTTGGTCGCCCCGTCATGGTCGAGGATCCCGACGGAATGATTGGACGTGCGTTTAGTGAGTTGGCCGCCAAAATCGTGGCTCAAGGCGCCGCACGCGTGTATCGACAGGAACTGAAGCTGGTCTAACGATCTGGCAGTATGGGGCGCACGCAACAGGGGGCTCTCCATGAACATTGACGGAAAAACTGCAGTCATTACCGGGGGAGCAAGCGGCATCGGCTTTGCGACCGCGCGTCAGTTCGCTAGTTCTGGGGCAAACATCGTCATCGGCGACATTGAATCCGGACCACTCGAACAAGCCGTCTCTCAACTGCGTGACACCGGCGCTTCGGTGATTGGAATTACGTGTGACGTGAGCAGCGAATCCGACGTGATGAGCCTGCGCGACGGAGCCCTCGATGAGTTTGGCGCGGTCCACATTGTTTTTAACAATGCGGGCGTGGGCGGCGGTTCAACGATCGGAACACCCAAGGCCATGTGGGACTGGGTCATGGCGGTCAACGTGGACGGCGTGGTTAACGGCATTAACGCCTTTATGCCGTTGTTGCTGGAACAGAACGAGGGCCACATCATTTCTACGGCGTCACTGGCGGGTCTTGGCGGAGTCCCGGGCATGGGGCCATACTGCGCCAGCAAATTTGCGGTGGTGGGAATCTGTGAAGCGCTCTATCACGAGTTGCAACAACGCGAGAGCAACGTCGGCGTCTCGGTTCTGTGCCCCGGATTTGTGAAGACGCGAATTTTTGAAGCGTTACGAAACATGCCCGACGAGTTGCGAGAACTCACCGGCACCGCGCGCAGCGACCCCAACGCGGAGGCCGGTGCGAGCGCCGTCATGATGGGAATTGAGCCAGAGATCGTGGGTTCGGCCGTCGAAAATGCGGTTCGATCAAACAAGTTCTGGATTCTTACCCACGAACGTTCCGCGATTCGAACCACCGAAATGCGCGCTGAATGGATGCGCAGTGGCGTACCTACGCGCGTCAATTTGGAAAAGGCGGCGAAGGGTTAGCGGTCGATTCCCTGGGGAAGTTGCTCCTCGGGCCAGTGCAATTGGCTTAGTGCCGTTCGACACGCAAAGCGGTCGGTCATTCCCGCTACATACGCCACGGCTTCGTGCAGCGCGTCGGTGTCGCTCAGATCTCGGGCGTGCTGCGCGTTATCGGCGATGAGCCACGGGTTACTCGCAAAATGTTCGACGAGTGCACGCAACATCGAAATGACGGCTCGAGCCTGTTCGGTGGACTCGCGGCGAAGATAGATCGTGTCGTAGTTGAAGGAACGAAAGCTCGCGAGAGCGCTCGCGTGCGCTGCGTCCATTCCAATGATGCCGGTCGCGCCGATGGTGTTGATCATGGCGTGAATAAATGACCCCAGTTGCTGGCTGCGTTTGGTTCCGCATCGCTCGCGCACCAGTGGGGGTAGTTGGTCTTCGGTGACGATTCCCGCCGACAACGCGTCTTCAAAGTCGTGACACACGTAGGCAATTCGGTCCGCCCAACTAACGAGTTCTCCCTCCGGCGTACTCGGAGCGGGTCGAGACCATGAGTGATTGGCAATCCCGTCGAGCGTTTCGCGACACAAGTTCAGCGAGCTGAGCGCGACCTCGGCTCCCCAGAGTGCGTGGTTAAATCCCCCCGTCACATACGGATCGAGAGCGTCTTCGCTGGCGTGGCCCCCCGGCCCGTGACCACAGTCGTGTCCTATGGCAATTGCTTCGGTGAGCGCGACGTTGAGGCCGACCGCTCGAGCCACGCTGGTCGCTACTTGGGCCACTTCGAGAGCGTGAGTGAGCCGAGTGCGCTGATGATCATCAGGAAAAATAAATACTTGCGTCTTGCCCGCTAGTCGGCGAAAGGAACTCGAGTGCAAGATCCGGTCGCGATCGCGTTCAAAGCAACTTCGAAATTCGTCCGGCTCTTCCTCAATGTCGCGGTTTCCCGCACCGAGCGACCGGGTTGCTTCCGGCGCGAGAACCGCTTCGCGGGCGGCGTCCAGTTTTTCTCGGGTCAACAGCACCCGCGTGGACGCCCCACCCGTGGGGCTCACTCGCGCCGTGGAGTCCGAGTGAGCCACCGTAACTTCGTCGTCTTTGCCCGAAAATCCCTCCATTGTCGCCGCCCATTGGCGATGTCGTTCATTGGAGATTTCGCTGCTCACGTCAACCATCTTGTCGCACTCCCGTAACATGGTCTTGATTCATAACGCTGAAGGAGTTGTCGTGGAGATTCGAATTGGAATCGTGCAGTCAATGAAGGAGATGGAACTCGATCTCGCTGACGACGCCGATCGTGACGCCGTCACCGCACAGGTCGAGGCAGCTCTCAGTGGCGACAAAATTCTGTGGCTCACCGATCGCAAAGGTCGCAAGGTCGGCATCCCAGCCGCGCGCGTCGCTTACGTAGATTTCGGTGCGCCGAACAGTGAGCGTCGCGTCGGTTTCGGCGCAAACTAACGCGTGGGTGTCGCCCCGCTGCGTGATCGCCGGCTGATTTTTGTCACTGGCAAGGGCGGAGTTGGCAAGACCACGATCGCCGCGGGATTAGCTAAGGCCCTCTCCGACGAAGGACGCAGCGTATTGCTCTGCAGCATTGACGAGCGTCGTGATCTCGCCGACGTTTTTTCCGTGCCCCCGCTTAAGTTTCAGCCCACTCGAGTAAACGCGAAGCTCAGTTTGATGGCGATGGACACCGAAGCCGCACTACGTGAGTACTTGCGCATCTATTTGAAGCTGCCCATCGTCGGACGGATTGGACCCGTTGCGGCGGCGTTTGATTTTGTGGCGACTGCGGCACCCGGAGTTCGTGAAATCCTCACGATTGGCAAGGTCTGTTACGAAGTGCGAGAACGCCGCTACGACACCGTCGTGGTGGACTCTCCTTCAACCGGTCACATCACTGGTTACCTCGCGGCCCCCCAAGCAATCCAACAGTTAGTGCGAGTGGGAATGATTAGGTCCCAGTCGGACTGGATGCTTTCAATGCTGTCCGACGAACAGACCACGGGCGTCGTGGTCGTGACGACGGCCGAAGAGATGCCGGTCAATGAGACGTTGGAGTTACTTGGGGCGATCCGTTCCGACACCACAACTCACGTGGCCACGATCATTGTTAATCGGGTACTCGCTGATCTGTTCGTTGCTCGCGACGCCGCACTCGTGCAGCGATTAGCGGCCAGTCGCCACGCGCCGTTTAACTCATCACATCTCGACGGGCTCTTTGACGCGGCGACGTTGGCCGGTGAGCGACGCGCCGTGGCCAGTAGGCACCTCGAGGTTTTGCGCGCCGGGCTACCCAGTGACATGCCCGTGGTCATTCAACCGTTTCTCTTTGACGTGAGCTCGCCGCACAGCATTGTGTCGCACGTCGCGAGTTCTCTCGCTGAGGAGATCGCGTGAACCTCTCCGACGTTGCTCGAAAGTCAAAAATCATTATCACGTGCGGACCGGGCGGTATTGGAAAGACAACCTGTGCCGCGGCGTTGGGACTTGCTATTGCACGCTCCAGTGATCGACGGGTACTGGTTGTTACCGTCGATCCCGCTCGCCGACTCGCTGACGCGCTCGGTCTCAGTGGAATTGGCAATGACGCCTCGCGGGTTGAGTTGGACGGTCCGGGTCAGTTGTCGGTCGCAATGCTCGACACCAAGGCGAGTTGGGACGCACTCATTCGAGCCCATGCGCCCGACGCCGCCACGACGCAGCGGATTCTCGATAACACGTTGTATCAGAACATCACCGGCCGATTTATCCAGAGCCACGACTACATCGCGATGGAACGCCTACACGAGTTTGTCGATATGGGACTCTACGATCTCATTGTCGTCGATACGCCGCCCACTCGAAATGCCTTGGACTTTCTCGACGCTCCGAGCCGCATGGCGGACTTTTTCTCCTCGCGTCTTCTTCGTTGGTTGATTGCGCCCGCCAAGGGCGGCGTTATGGGTCTCGCCGCCAAACCGTTCAATTCGATTGCCGATCGAATCCTCGGTGGCCCTTTCGTGAGCGACATTACGGAGTTCTTTTTATTGCTCAACACGATGTACGCAGGTTTCGTTGAGCGCGCTCGCATGGTCGAGCGTCTCTTGGGCGAAGAAAGTACGTCGTTCGTCGTGGTGTCCACGTTGGAGGCCGTGCCGGTCAGTGAGGCGTCATTTTTTGTAGAAGAACTGGAACGGCGCAAGTTGCACGTGCGCGGATGGATTCTGAATCGCGTGTTGCCGTCCAGCATCTCAAACCCGGATCTCGCCGCAGCAGTCACTGCGCTGTCCAGCGCGGACCTGACGGAACTCGCCGGCGAGTTGGGCGTGGACGATCAGTCGCTCGGTCGCGTGCGAGACGCTCTCGTCGACAACGCCACGTCGTGGAGCACGCTCGCACGTAAAGAGGTGAGTCAAACTATTGAACTAGCAAGAGGCAGTGTCGCGTTGTATCCCATTCCCACGCTCGACGGCGAAATCAGCGAGTTGGCGGGACTGTCTCGACTGGGCGACGTTTTGATAAACGTGCCCGCTGTTCTAAGGTCCTGAAAATGGAGTTCGAGTGATTGACTACCACTTACACCTGTGGCCCCACTCGGATTCGTCGGTCTGGTATCAGATCGACCAAATCGCCCAGTACTGCGACAAGGCACGCGGTGAAGGTGTGAGCGAACTCGCACTCACGGAGCACGCTCACCGTTTCGTGGACGTGCGCAGTGTTGTGGGGGATTTCTGGAATCGTTCGCAGCACGAACCAACGAGTGCGGCGATGGCTGAATATTTTGATTTTCACGCGCGAAACTCCCTCGATGAGTATGTCAATCTCGCTCAACGTGCCAAGGACAATGGACTGCCCGTCAAAATTGGCTTGGAGGTCGATTTCTTCCGCGACCAGATGGACGTGGTCTCTGAGTTATTGGCTCAGTATCCGTTCGATGTCCTCATTGGCAGCGTTCATTGGCTCGGTACTTGGCAGTTCGACGACATCAGCAATCCCGTCCAAATGCTCGAATGGAGTTCGCGTGACGTAGATCAGGCCTGGGCCGATTACGCGGTAGCGCTCGAAGAGCTCGCCAACTGTCGAGCGGTGGACGTCTTGGCGCACCCCGATCTCATCAAGGTGGCCGGACACTTTCCCGACCAGATTGCGCCGTACTGGGACGCCATGGCGGACGCGGCGACGAACGCCGATGTCTCGGTGGAGTGCTCGTCGGCGGGCTGGATGAAACCAGTGGGTGAGCAGTACCCCGCTGAAGGGTTTCTTGATCGTCTCGTGGCACGTGGTGCAAGCTTTACTACCGCCAGTGATGCACATCGACTGAATCGTGTTGGCGAGCGCGCCGCAGATTTGGCGACGATGCTCGAACAACGTGGTGTCACGCAGTTGGCCGCGTATGAAAAACGAGTGCGTCACTTCGTTCCGCTGCGGAGTGCGTAGTGGCAACGCTGAGCGAACTCGCCACGTTACGCACCGACCTCAGTACCCCGGAGATTGATCACCTCGTACGACTGCTGGCCAGTTGGTCGCTGTTGTCGGACCTCGCGTTTTCGGACATGTTGCTGATGGCTCCGTGCGTGGCCGCCGAAACCTTTGATCCGGGCGACTACGTCGTGTTGGGACAGGTTCGACCGAATAATCGAGCGACACTCATTGGCGACGACCTGGTGGGCACCACGGCTCGGCGCGACCAGTGGCCCCTGGTCGCGAGCGCAGTGGCCACGTCGGAGTTGGTTGAGGGTTTGGTCGCGCTCGACGGACTCAGCGAACTAGTTCCTGTGTGGTGCATTCCCGTTCGCTTTAACTCTCGAGTCGTGGCGGTACTCGTTCGATTGCAGGGGCCGCTGCGTGGGCCCGCATCGCTCTACGAACAGGCGTACCTCAGCTTGTTCCAGCGCCTGTGCGACATGGTTGCGGACGCGTCGTTTCCGTTTCGCGAGGCCGAGGTGGCTGGTCCGGGAATGCCGCGCGTCGGCGACGGCATCATCTTGATCGACGGTCGCGGACTGGTGGAGTTTGCGACGCCCAACGCCACCAACGCAATGCACCGTCTTGGCCTGTACGCCTCAACGGAGGGCCGTTCGCTGCGTGACCTGGGACTTCGCGTGCGCGTGGTCGAACGGGCTCTGGAATTTGGTATTCCCGCCATTGAAGAGGTCGATCGCGGTACTGATGTAGCGATCTTGTTTCACTGCGTTCCTCTGCTCTCTCGCGATGCGGTGAGCGGCGTGATTGTTCTGCTGCGTGACGTGTCGGATCTTCGACGCCTTAACCGTTTGGTACTCAATAAGGATCAAGCAATTAAAGAGGTTCACCACCGCGTCAAGAACAATCTGCAAACGATTTCATCGCTACTTCGCTTGCAGGCACGACGCAGCGACGACCCTCACAGCCGAACGGCGCTGCTCGAAGCGGAGCGCCGCATCAGATCGATTGCCGTGGTGCACGAAGTGCTCTCGCGCGAACCGGGCGAAGAGGTGGTTTTTGACGAAATTGTGAGATCCCTCGTGGCGATGGTGGAAGATTCCGTACTGTCGCTTCACCCCATTGAGATCACGGTCAACGGCGATCTCGGGACACTGTCGACCGATATAGCAACGCCCCTGGCCGTTGTTCTCGCCGAACTGCTCACGAACGCGGTCGAACACGCCTTCGTCAATTTCGGAGACGAGACGCATCAAGAAGTGGGCGTGGTGAATTTGAACTTGATTCGCAGCGACGAGATGGCGACCGCTGAGGTGCGTGACAACGGGCGAGGGCTCGATGAGAATTTTTCACTCGAAGTTCCAACGAGCCTCGGTCTGTCAATTGTGCGCGACCTCGTGCGCGCTCAATTGGGCGGAACAATTGAAATGCGTTCCCTCGAGGCTTCGAACGGCGGTGGCACCCTCGTCAGAGTGAAGGTGCCGACGACGGAACGTCGCTGAGTTAGATGCTCTGCGAACGACGTCGAGCGGCCAGCCACTGCTTACGCAGTTTGCGACGCTCTTCTTCCGTAGTGCCGCCCCACACGCCCGACTCTTGGTTGGTAGCGAGTGCGAACTCGAGACACGCCTTGGAAGCGTCACATGCGTTGCACACGCGCTTGGCGGATTCAATTTGATCCAGCGCGGTTCCGGTGGTGCCGACGGGGAAAAACAGGTCGGGTTCGGTGTCGCGACAGGCCGCTTCGGTGCGCCAGTCAGAGTCATCCCATGCGTGGGTGCGGTTCCAGATCAGAGACATGCTGTATTCCTTGGTGGTGGGGCTAGATACGGCTCAAACGGGGGGCTCAAGCTCGGGGGTGAAAGAGCAATTTTACTCGCCAGTAACTGGATTAACAAGGGCGAAGTCGTAAAATTTTCCCCACTCTGATCAGGGACTACCGGATTGGTTTAAACAACATCCTTGCGATCTGTCAATATTCATCGATGACCGCCATCTTTGCGCATCGGGGCCTTCACGTCGCCGTCGGCGAAAACACCGTTGCCGCCTTCCTCGAGGCGAAATCAGTTGGTGCGGACGGGGTGGAACTGGACGTTCGTCGCACCCGCGATGGAGCGCTGATCATTCACCACGACGCAGCGATTGAGGGTGTCGGGGTTATTTGTGAGCTGCTGCTGAGAGAGATTCCCTCGAGCGTCGCGACATTTACTGACGCCATGACTGCCTGTTTGGGTATGGGCGTCAATGTGGAGATCAAAAATGACCCTCTCGAGGCGCAGTACGACGCGAGCGGAGCTTTAGCGACCCAGGTAGTGATTTCCCTCACCGAAGGGGGCTGGCGTGAGGGCTCGATTATCTCGAGTTTCGATCTCGCGACCTGTGAAGCAGTGCGCGCCGCGGATAGCGACATCGAGGTGGGTTGGTTGCTGGACTGGCGTAACGATCCGGCTCCGTGCGTGCAAATGGCGCGTGATCGTGGGTTCACGGCCGTTCACCCCTTCTTTCAACGCACCGATCAGGCACTCGTGGAGGCGGCGCATCACTGCGGCCTAGCGGTCAATGTCTGGACGGTCAATTTTGCTGAGGAGATGACGCGTCTGTTTGACCTCGACGTCGACACCGTTATCACCGACAACCCCGTTCTGGCTCTAGAAACCTTGGCGGCACGCACCTCGTCAGCCTGATCGACGCCCAGGCGAAATCACCTAGATTGGTCGCCATGAACGTTGTCGTATGCGTAAAGCAAATCCCCGACCCGGCGGCCCCTCAGTCGCTCGAAGCCGGTACTCATAACCTCGACCGATCGGGAAAACTGATCCTCGACGAAGCGGACACCTACGGCGTGGAAATGGCGCTGCAATTGGTTGACAAGGCCGGCACCGGGGAAGTGACGGTGGTCTCAATGGGATCCGCGTCAGACCTCGCGGGTGTTCGTAACGCACTCGCCATGGGCGCAGCGAAAGCCATCATCGTCGCCGACGACTCACTGCGTGGCACCGACGCGCTCGGAACCGCCAAGGTCTTGGCCGCCGCCATTCGTCGGGTGAACCCCGATCTCGTTATTGCAGCGACGGAGTCGTCCGACGGTTACACGGGAACGACGCCGGTTCAGGTCGCTGAGTTGTTGGGACTGCCCTCAATCACGTTTGCCAAGAGCATTTCGGTCGACGGTTCGACCGTGAAGGTCAATCGTCAAACCGAGTCGGGATACGACGAAGTGACGTCTCCGATGCCGGTGCTCGTTACGGTGACTGCCGGAGTAGTTGAGCCGCGCTACGCGTCGTTTAAGGGCATCATGGCCGCCAAGTCCAAGCCGATTGAGCAGCTGACGGTCGCGGATCTCAATCTCGATGGTCAGGTCGGACCCAGTGGCGCGCGCCAAAGCATCATTGCGGTCGAAGCCGCCGAAGCGCGCCAGGGCGGCGAGATTGTCGTCGACGACGGCCAAGGTGCCGATCGCATTATGCAGTTTCTCGACTCAATCAAAGTTCTTTAGGAGTATCGGACATGTCACTTTCCAACATCTGGGTAGTCGTTGAACCATCGTCGGGGACTTTGACGTCGACGTCACTCGAACTTCTCACGCACGCGCGTACCTTCGGCGCCACGGTGAGCGCTATTACGTGGGGCGCCAATAGCGCCGCACTGGCGGCCGTAGCCGGAGAGTTCGGCGCCAGCACGCTCTATGACGTGGGAGATCTCGCCGGTGCCCTGCCCGGCGCACCGGTGGCGTCAGCAATCTGCGCGTTGATTGCGACTTCCGGAGCGCCCGACGCCTTGCTCATCCCCACGAGTTACGACGGACGAGACATTGCGGGTCGCCTGTCGGCACGTCTCGATCGCCCCGTACTCACCAACGTGACGGGCCTCAGTGACGACGCCGGACTCGTGACGGAACACCCCGTTTTCGGTGGCACCCAAATCGTCAAGGCTCGCTTTACCGGTGAAGGACCCGGAATCATTGTCGTGCGCGCCAAATCCTTCGTCGCCGAATCGTCGGGCGGCGCTCCCGCCTCCGTTACCTCGATCTCCGCGGGTGACCTCGGAACGACGGGCGGAGCCACGATTGTGACTTCGCACGTCGAAGAGCGCACCGGGCCGAAGCTGGAAGACGCGGCCGTCGTGGTCTCCGGTGGCCGTGGACTCGGCGACGCCGCAAACTACGCCCTCATTGAGTCCGCCGCGAAACTGCTCAACGGCGCTGCTGGCGCCTCGCGAGCAATAGTCGACGCGGGTTGGGTTCCCTACTCGCACCAAGTTGGCCAAACCGGCAAGACGGTTAAGCCCACCGTTTATATCGCCTGTGGAATCTCCGGCGCGACTCAGCACATGGTCGGCATGAAAGGTTCTAAGAACATCATCGCCATCAACAAGGATGCTGACGCGCCGATCTTTCAGATCGCGGATCTGGGCATCGTGGGCGACGTTCACAAGGTGCTGCCCGCTCTAATTGAAAAGCTAACCGCGCGGGGCTAGGCGACCCGAGCTGGCACTTTCGGCTCGTATTGCAGTCCGGCTCATAAGGTCAGATGTAGTTCTCGTCGTTCTTGATGAGTAACTCGACAGAGGGAGAATTGTGCCCGTTCACCGACTCAATCATGTGGTGCTCTACGTGCGCGACTGCGCCGTCACACGCGCGTTTTATGAAGAGGTCCTGGGATTTCGCGAAGTCATGGGAATCGCGGGCCGTGCGTCATTTCTTCAAGCTCCCGGCTCAACGAACGATCACGACCTGGGGTTGTTCTCCGTTGGCGTTGATGCCGGGGACACCACGGCGGGCGCTGGCACCGTTGGTATGTATCACATTGCTTGGGAAGTCAACACTCTGCGTGAACTCGCTGCGATCCGTGATGACTTAACGGCGAGGGGCAACCTAGTTGGCGCAACCAACCACGGAACGACCAAAGCGCTCTACGCGCGCGATCCTGATGGACTGGAGTTTGAAGTCAGTTGGATCGTTCCTGCGTCACTGCTTAACACCGAAATCTTGAATGCACGAACGGAAACTCGCCCTTTAGATCTCGAAGCAGAGATCAGTCGTTTCGGCGCAGAAACACTCGGCGGACTCGGTGTCTCGATTCCGCTGAACGTCAGCGCTTAACTTTCAACGCGGTTCGTTGTCACACGGTTCCGCTTAAACCAGGGGCCACGGATATGGCGGCCACTCGCGATCTTCGAGGGGCAGCGGGAGCGACGCCTGTTCGACCAGTACCCGCGCACGATCTTGGGTGAGAGCCAACTCAATGGGGTTGAGCCACTCAGCGAGATCGCCAACGGCTCCGTGGGCGAATCGCGACAAGCTCTCTAGCAGTGCGTCCGCTATTGGTTCTTCGGCGAAATCCCAAATTACCGTTCGCAGTTTGTCCTGCTGATTAAAGCAGAGTCCGTTATCAATCGCCCAACATCGATCGCCGTCAAAGATGACGTGGCCACTTTTTCGATCGGCATTGTTAGCTACGACGTCGAATGCTCCGAGCGTACGCAGCCAGGGCTGCAACTCTGCACGTTCTCGCAACGTGAAGTAGTGATCGACTTCGTTATCGTCCACCCACCACTGCAGCGATCCACGGCCAAACGGCGCGTCCTCGCGAGCGACCGTGGTGGGAACGAGGTCGGTCTGCAGGGCAACATCGAGTGCGTAGGCCGCAATCTCACGGCGCCACAGGCCATCGGGAAAGTCCCATAAGGGACGCTCGCCACGTTCGGATTTGTAGCACGCGAGTCCCTCGAGAGAGCCCAGTTTTAGTTCGACCAGGAGTGCCTGGTTGGACGAGGCCGCAATTTTTCCCACGACGTCAATGTCGCCGTGTACGAGCAGGTCGGCCTGTTCGTCCCGCGTCATCGCAGCGGCGCAGTGTGACCGTTAGTTCGAGGACAGTCGTGACCGCGTGGATCGAGGGGGAGTGAACAGAGGGGGCAGGGAGGTCGCCCGGCCTCGACGAGACGAGTGACGCCGATGGACAGGGCTGCCGCCCACTCGCGCGTAAGAGTTACCTCTAGGGTCGTTGTTTCATCGTCACTCGCAATGAGTAGTTCGATAACGTTTTTCTCCTGATCCAGGCCAATGGAAATCTCACCAGCTACAAGGTCAACTTCGTACTCAGCTTCTAACTCCAACTCTTCGGGCAAATGTCCGGGACGACCCATGGTCTCGAGCGCAACGGCTAACCAATTCGCCAATGAAGCGAGTTGTTGTTTTTCACACTTAACAATGACGAGGCGTCGACCTTCGCGCACCTGGAAAAGAAATAGCCGACTTCCGACTTCGCCTCTCGTGCCGACCATCACCCGGTCAGGAGCGTTAAAGACGTAGTTCATGAAGGCGCCAATTCACGAAGTGACGCAGTTGAGTTCACGCCCAAAACAACAGGTGCCCCATCCGTCATACAAATAGCGGACACCGAACACGTAGAAATTGCCGTTCGCTGAAAGAGGTCGAGAGGAACGCCCTGGGCGTAGGTCACGACGGCCTTGATGGGATCGGCGTGACTTACCACCACGATCGTGCGGTTTCGGTGTTTGCTGGCGAGTCGCTCCAGCGTGCTCCACATTCTTAGTTGCATCTCGGTAAAGGATTCTCCGTTGGGGAACCGAAAGGTGCTCGGCGAGTTTTGAACGCTGCGCCACTCAGGTCGGCGTCGCAGCGTCGCGAGCTTCATTCCG
>JANXTQ010000122.1 GCA_025352305.1 Actinomycetes bacterium | reverse complement strand
CTACTCATTTACGGAAACTTGCGAGGTATTCGTGAAGCGGGAAGCTATTTTGCTTTGCCCACGTACTTCTACGTCACGATGTTGAGTTTCACGATCGTCTACGGGATCATCAAAGAACTGACGGGTTCACTTCACTTCATCGTTGAGCCGCGTCACTCGCTACTCGTTGGTGGCCATCTCGGACACCAAGGTACGGGAGTCTTGATGGGTCTGACCTTCTTAACTCTCCTGCGCGCCTACGCCAACGGAGGATCCTCGCTCACGGGTCTCGAAGCGATTTCGAATGGTGTCGCTAGCTTTAAGCGGCCTGAGTCTCCTCACGCGCGCCAAACGCTCGTCACCATGGCCGCAATCTTGGCCTTTTTGTTGCTCGGCGTGACCCTGCTCGCCGCGTGGACTCACTCACTGCCTTACGCCTCGGGAACTCCCACGGTCGTTAGTCAAATTGTTCGAGCCGTCTTTGGCTCTCACGGCGTTGGCAACATCATCTTCTATCTCGTGCAGTTTGCGACCCTGCTCATTCTCTACACGGGTGGCAACACGTCCTTCAATGGATTCCCGTTTCTCGCTCACTACGTCGCGACGGACAAATATCTGCCTCGCCAACTCACCAAACGAGGGCACCGCTTGGCATTCTCGAACGGCATCATTGTTCTCGGAGTTGTCTCACTGGCGCTCGTCATTGGTTTCAATGCCCAGCTCAACGCACTCGTGGCGCTCTACGCATTAGGCGTGTTTACCGGCTTCACGATGGCGGGATGTGGCATGGTGGCTCGCCATCTGAGAGAACGGTCCGGGCATTGGCGAACGGGTGTCGTCATCAATTCGCTCTCGGCAGTGGTGACCTCACTGGTTGTGCTCATTTTTCTCATCGTCAAATTCACCGAAGGTGCGTGGATTGTGGCAATTGTTGGTCCACTGATGTACCTCTCGCTCATCTGGCTACATCGTCAGTACACAACTGAGGATCGACTGTTTGAGGCATCTACGTCCGGGCCCGGAGTCGACACGAAGATGCACCGCGTCGTTGTATTCGTGGACAACTACGACCTTGCGACCGAACGCGCTCTCAGTTACTGCCGCTCGCTCAACGCCACCACCGTTCGTGCAATTCACTTCGACATCGATCCCGTGGTGACGGGCCAACTCGAAGAAAGTTGGGGCAAGAAGGGATCGTCATCGGCGGACGTCACCCTCGAAATTGCCGAATGTGACGACCGCCGAGTGGATCGAGCGGCGTTGGAACTCGTCGCTGACGTCGTAAGAGATCGCGATGTCTTTTGCATGGTGGTCTTGCCTCGCCGAGGATTCACCTCACGACTTCAGAGACTGCTCCACGACCGAACGGCAGACACGATTGCTTCAGCCGTCATGCACGTACCACGAACGTCGGCCACCATTGTTCCGTATCGCGCGATGCGTCGGCATCTCACGGAACAAACGCTGCAACAACGTCGAGATAATGACGAAGTCCATCGCGGCGGTATTCGCGAAAATGCCCACCTCGAAGCGGACGCGAAGTTGGCGCTACGAGCTAACGGCAGTGCACCCATTGGCTCGCTCGAACTTCGTCAATTTGCCGCGATCGCCGGTCGCGTTCGATCGACGGCGGTGAGTCACGAAAACTCAAGTAACGAGTTGCGTTGCGTAATTGCCGACGATTCCGGGTCGGTCACCTTGGTCTTTCAAGGTCGCACGAAAATTCCCGGCATCGAACGCGGTACTCGCTTGTTGGTGCATGGCACCGTTACCTCGCGCCAACAAGAGGCAATAATTCTCAACCCACAGTACGAAATTGTCGCAGCGCCGGCTAGCTCCAACGGCGCATAGTCATCGGACATCTACTGCGCAGCTAAGTGAGCCTCGAGCACGAGTGCCTTGTGGTCGCTTGGTCCGCTGACGGCATGGGCCCCTTCGAGTTTCCACGGACCGCGAAAGAGTAAATGGTCAATTTGGGAATGGGCACGCCACGCGGGCCACGTCTTGGCGCGCACCCCGGTTCGCCATTTTCGCAGGACGGTTCGAAGCAGTGGACGCCAACAGTTGAAATCGCCTCCAACGACCACGGGAAGCCGCAGCGAGAGAGCATCGAGCCGCTTAGCGACGTGTCGGTACTGCAACAGTGACCCGTGCGAAAGGTGCGCGCCGTGCACGCCAACCGCATAGAAGTTCTGGCCGTTCACGGTGAGTTCCGCCACTATTAAAAAGCGATGGACCTTGTCGCGACGAAGTTGCGGTAGCTCATCAACCGATAGAGAAACTATTGGCAGCGACGTCAGTAGTGCCACTCCCCAGTTACCAGCTTCTCGGCCCGCCGTACGAGCACGAACACTTTTTTGGTGGGCGGTGAGTTCTCGACGCTCGTCAAAAAATAACCCTTCCTCACCGCGAATGAGGGCGAGCGGAGACTGCCATCCACGTCCGCCGACCGCGGTAGTCATTCGCTCGCCGGCTCCCAGTGAAACAAAGGTGCCTTCGAGATGAAGCCGAGTTCGAAGTTGCTCGTATTGGTCCTCATCGCCTCGAAAGACCTCTTGAGCAAAGAGCAGGTCCGGTGCGAGGCTGACCGCCGAGTCGAGCACGTCGTTGGCTCGTCCGTATCCGTCTACGCCGGCGTGGATGTTGTAGGTCACCACACGCATCGCATCACCCTACCGGTGAGAGTTGAGCGCTCCGGGGCGCGTAAGTGACGTGCGTGCGTGCTGAATGTGGCAATCTCTTGTTCGTGAGTTCCGTCGGTACTACCTTCGGCCACCGTCTCTGGTGGGTGGATGCATTCATTGGCGACGCCGCGCGAGGAAACCCAGCGGTCGTGGTGTTGTTGGAGCGACCGATGATTGACGCCGAACTTCAACAAATTGCCTTTGAACTTGGTGTCTCTGAAACCGCCTTCGTGCGTCGAGTGGGCGATCAGTGGAGCCTTCGGTGGTTTACGCCTTCGGTCGAGACGGACCTGTGCGGCCACGCGACGCTGGCGACGCTTCATGTGTTGCTCACCGAATTAGGGGTTCCGGACGGCGAGTTTTATTTTCAGACACGCTCGGGCACCTTGACGGGACGCCGCTTGCACGAGGGGATGTTGGGAGTCGATCTGCCGAGAGGATACTTAGAACCGGTTGATTCCTCGGTTCTCAATGGCGTCT
>JANXTQ010000100.1 GCA_025352305.1 Actinomycetes bacterium | reverse complement strand
TCGAAACAAGGGCCGTCAATAGCGTGGGCGATGCTCTCGACAGCGACGGTATGAGCCGTGCAGGTTCACCAATTCTGACCGACGCACCGATGAATGTTGCAACGACGTTGCCCGTTGACGTTCTGTTGAAAGCGGCGAGGTCTCACGGTGTCGACGCGCAGCTCTCGCATTCGGCGGGTGACTACGTCTGCAACTATCTCTTTTACAAGCTGCAACAGCACGAGTCCATTCAACAACGGCGCAGCGGATTCATCCATTTGCCCATTATTGAAGAACAACTCGCAGTTCACCCCGACAGTTCGTATGTCTCACTGAGCGATCAAATTCTCGCCGTGCGCGCGATGATCGACGCGCTGAAAGTTGTCTAGTCGCGAAAGTTGGTGAACTGCAGTGGCACGTCGAGTTCGGCTTCTTTGCACGCAGCAATGGCGGTTTGTAAATCGTCTCGACTCTTGCCGGTGACGCGAACTTGATCGCCTTGAATTGAGGAACTGATGTTCTTCATGGCGAGGTCCTTGATCAGTTTGTTGATCTTCTTGCCCACCTCTTGAGAGATGCCGGCGCGCAGGACCACCTTTTGACGAGCCGCTCCACGAGAGCCCTCTTCAATTTTTCCGGGGTCGAGAGTCTTCAGCGACACTTGGCGCTTGACCAACTTCTCTTCGAGCACGAGGTAAAGGGCCCGTATTCGATCCTCGGTCGATGAACTCAGGGACAACTCTTTGTCGGAGAACTCAATGAGCGAATCTGTCCCTTTGAAGTCGAAGCGAGTTCCCGCTTCGCGGTTGGCTTGATCGACCGCGTTGCGGACTTCTTGGAGATCAACTTCTGAGACAACGTCAAAGCTAGGCACGGCCAGAAGCGTAGAACAACGCCGAGAGTTTGGAAGCAAATGGCGTCGCCCAGTAGGCTCACGAGCGGGCCGGTGCCCGAGCGGCCAATGGGATCTGGCTGTAAACCAGACGGCTTTGCCTACGGGGGTTCAAATCCCTCCCGGCCCACCAACGGTGACTGCGCGACGCAGTAACCACTGATTCATGAAGTCCCGGCTCATTAATGAGCCGGGACTTCATTGTTTGTAGATGGCTTTCGTTAATTTTCGAGGCGGCGGCGCGCCGAGGTTTATTACGATTGACCCGGTGAGCATGACCGAGACGGGCAAGGATCGAGTCGCCGCGTCGGCCTCGGCTGTTCGTCATCGCTACGAACAACTCGCCGCCGGTGTGGAGTCCGCCATCCAAGTTCTAGAGCATCGCTACACGCCGCTCGGGCGATTTGCTCCTGGACCGTTTCGGGGGTGGGGTTTTTTATGGCAACCCGCGATCCTGGGATTTATCGCACTCAGCGCGATTCTTACGGGAGCGTCGTTTTCTGATACTCCTTTCAAACTGAATCTCGCTCAAACGTGGCCCTTTGGCGTGCCGACGGTTTTGAGCAGTGTGCCCGCTAAATCCAATGAAACAACTTTGATGCTGTCCATTGTGCTGGTGTTCGGTGGTCTCGTACTTCTGATGCGCGTTTGGTTGCGCCTCGCCGAAGTCGTGCACTTGCATCCGGGCTCGCCGGTTAAGGCGTGGTACTCAATGCTCGTGTTGTGGAGCATTCCCATGATCGTGGCGCCCCCGTTATTTAGTCGCGACGTCTTTAGCTACGCCGCGCAGGGTGAGATGACCAGTCACCATCTGAGTCCCTACTTCTTAGGACCGTTTTCGATGGGTTCGGGCCCGTGGGTGCGTCCGGTGGACCAACTATGGGGTCAAACTCCCGCACCGTACGGGCCGCTGTTTCTCTTTCTTGACGGATCGATAGCGAAAATTACGGGCCACAACCAGTTACTCACGGTGATGGTGCTGCGACTGTTAGAAGTTGCGGCCGTTGGCTTACTCGCGTGGAGCTTGCCGCGCCTGGCTACGGCCCTTAACCGCGATCCGGGTGAGGCGATTGTCCTGGGCGCCCTGAATCCCCTGGTGCTTTTGACGCTCATTGGTGGCGCACACAACGACGCCACCATGGCGGCGTTGCTGGTGACGGGCATCATGTTCGCGGCTCGACGTCGTCCGATTTTGGCTCTGGTCTTTTGTTCACTCGCCACTGCCATCAAGGCGCCCGCCGCCATTGGGCTGCTCTACGTCGCCTGGACCTGGCTCGGCAGCGGCGTTCGCGTACGCGATAAGTGGAAGCCTTTTCTCAAAGCGACTCTCATCGCTACGGCGGTGCTGTTGGTCTGCACCTTTCTCGCGGGCTTCGGTTTCGGCTGGATTCGCAATCTCTCGACGCCCGGAACCGTTCGAAGTTGGGCCGCACCGGCGACCGGCGCGGGATTGGCCCTCGCGGGCCTGGCGCACAGCGTGGGCTGGCACGTGTCGACGGCCTCGATGATCACCGTGACCCGAGTAATTGGCTTCCTCGGAGCGATTGGAATGGCCATCTGGCTGCTGCTGAACGCCGAAAAACGCGGCTGGATTCGCTCCATGGCCCTCAGTTTGTTGCTTTTCGTCGTGCTCGGACCGGTTGTTCAGCCCTGGTATCTGGTGTGGGGACTACTGCTGATGGCGACCGTTTATGAGGGCCGCGAGCACTTTTGGTTCCTGCTTCTCTCCATTACCAGCCCCTTTTTGGGACTTCCGGGCGGTCGAGCGCTCCTCGGCGGCCTGGTGCACGCGAATTTGGCGTTGATGGGCGGCCTGCTCGCCATTCTCGCGGCAATGTTGCTCGTTCCCATGGGTCGCTGGACTCAATGGACCTGGCGACAGAACGAATCGGAACTACTGCAAGAAATCTAGGTAGCGCTGGAGCCTGCGAAAACGTACTGGTACTCAACAACGTCCAGCCACCGTCCGTGTTTGCGCCCGACTTCGATTTCCGTCCCGACCAGGGTAAACCCACAACGTTCGTGCAAAGTGATGGAGGGACCGTTTTCCCCCACGATGCGCGCAATCAGGGAGTGAAATCCGCTCTCACCCGCGAGTTGGATCAGTGCGCGAAGCAGCACGGCTCCAGCTCCGAGCCCTCGGGCTTCGCGGTGAACGTAGACCGAGTTTTCAACGGTCGTCGCGTACGCCGGACGTTCTCGAAAGGGCGAAACGGACGCGAATCCGAGCAGCCGCTCGCCTCGAGCGCCCAATTCGCCGAGATCGTCGCTCTCGTTTACCGCCACAATGCACGGGTGCGTGCTGCGGTGTTCGTTAATCCAGTCAATCTGCTCGCTGAGGCTGCGGGGAACTAAGTCAAAACTGACCGTGGTTTCAATGACTTCGGGGTTATAAATTGCGAGCATCGCCCGCGCGTCGTCGGGTTCTACGAGTCGAACGCGCACGCGCGAAAGCGTAGTGGGCGCTGGGGTGGAACTCAGTTCGATCAACGGAGTAAGATTCCCCCTCGCGCCGTAGACGGTGCTGCGCCCTCTTAGCTCAGTGGTAGAGCACTTCCATGGTAAGGAAGGGGTCGTCGGTTCAATCCCGACAGAGGGCTCGCCAAGCGGCGTAGCTCAGGTGGTTAGAGCACACGGCTCATAATCGTGGTGTCGCGGGTTCGACTCCCGCCGCCGCTACTTGGCAGGTCCCTCGGACCAGCGAGCAGTAACGAACAGACGAGTTGGGAGAAAAAGATGGCGAAAAACGAAAAGCGCATCCAGGTGACACTGGCCTGCGAGGACTGCAAGCGACGCAACTACATCACGAAGAAGAACAAGCTCAACGACCGTGAGCGCATCGAGATGAAGAAGTTCTGCCGCTGGGACCGCAAGCACACCGTGCACAAGGAGACCCGCTAAAAGCAGTTGCTGGGCGAGGTGGTAGAGTTCTCTACCCTGACGCCCAGTCGCTGACGTAACTGCCCTGAGCGTCGCACAGGGCAGTAGCTCAACTGGTAGAGCATCGGTCTCCAAAACCGACGGTTGGGGGTTCAAGTCCCTCCTGCCCTGCTCGTGCAGTAAATAAGTATCGAACGACTAGTAGAGAAGTGACATGAATCGCGAAACGAAGCGACAGATGCAACGACAGGGTGCGGCCACAGCCGACGGCACCCCGGCGCCGCGACCGCGTCCTTCCGCCGATGACCTTCAGCGCCGCCGTCGCGAGCGCGTTGGACCTCGTCAGTACTTCACTGAAGTTCGTGACGAACTGCGCCAGGTGGCGTGGCCCACTCGTCCCGAACTCATTAACTACACCTCGATCGTGCTCTTCGTACTGATCTTTATGACGTCGTTAATCTTCGGTCTCGGTTACGGCTTTTCTAAGTTCGTTAATTTCCTGTTCACCAAGTAAGGCAACTATGAGCGATTTCGAAAACGAGCCCCGCGACTCCGACGCCAACTCGGCCGTCGCGATTGACGACGTCACCATCATTGACAACGAGTTTGACGACGAGCCCGTCGCCGAAAGTGCCTTTGATCGTCCCGGTCGTTGGTACGTTGTTCACACCTTCGCGGGTCACGAGGCCAAGGTCATCTCCAGTCTCAACAACATCATTAAGAGCCGCGATCTTTCCGAGCGCATCTACGAACTGTTCGTTCCCGAAGAGGACGTCACCGAGTTCAAAAACGGCAAAAAAGCCACGGTGTCCAAGCGCATGTTTCCGAGTTACGTGCTGGTGCGTTGTGACGCGGACCCCGAAATCTTTTACGTCATCTCTTCAACGCCGGGCGTCACGGGATTCGTTGGTCCCGAAAAGACCAAGCCCACGGCGCTCACGCGACGTGAAGTTGACAACATCATTCGTCCGGTTATTGAAGGCGTCGAGCCCCAGGTTGTGAAGCGCCGCATGCCGCAACACGAGTTCGAAATCAATGACACCGTGCAGATCAAGTCCGGTCCGTTTGCGACCTTCTCGGGTCACGTGGCCGAGATCAACGAAGACCAGTTGAAGGTCAAAGTGTTGGTGGACATTTTCGGACGTGAAACCCCAGTGGAGCTCGACTTCACCCAAGTAACCAAGCTCTAAAAGAAACGTAGGTTAGGAGACCCCCATGGCGAAGAAGATCACCGCCGTTGTCAAAATTCAGTTGGACGCCGGTGGCGCCACTCCCGCACCGCCCGTCGGTACGGCTCTCGGGCCACACGGTATTCAGACAATGGAGTTCTGCAAGCAGTACAACGCCGCGACGGAGTCCATGAAGGGCACCGTTATTCCGGTCGAGATCTCGATCTACGAAGACCGTACTTTCACCTTCGTTCTCAAGACCCCGCCGACCCCGGTGCTGTTGCGCCAAGCGGCGGGCATCACCATGGGTGCGAAGCTCGCCGGTCGTGAGACCGTCGGCACCGTGAGTTGGGATCAGATTGAAGAGATCGCCAAAACGAAGTTGCAGGACCTGAACACTGATGATGTCGAGATGGCCAAGCGCCAGGTGGCTGGCACCGCGCGCTCCATGGGCCTCTCGGTGGCCTGAGAGGACACGTTATGAAGCACGGCAAGAAGTACACCACCGCTTTGGCCCAAGTGAACCGCGAAGAACTCCTCGGCGTTCCCGCCGCGATGGCCAAGGTCAAAGCGCTCGCGACCGCGAAGTTCGATGAGACCATTGAAATTGCCATTCACCTCGGCGTCGACCCGCGAAAGGCCGAGCAGATTGTGCGCGGCACCTTGTCGTTGCCCTCGGGCACCGGTAAGACCAACCGCGTGGCGGTCTTTGCGTCCGGTGAAGCGGCGACTGCGGCGCGCGACGCCGGTGCTGACGTCGTTGGCGCGGACGATCTCGTCGCCAAGGTGGCCGGCGGATTCTTGGATTTCGACATTGCTATTGCCACCCCGGACCTCATGGGTCAAGTCGGTGGACTCGGACGCGTGCTCGGACCTCGCGGTTTGATGCCGAACCCGAAGACCGGAACCGTCACGATGGACGTCGCGAAGGCTGTCACGGAGTTCAAGGGCGGTCGCGTCGAGTACCGCACCGACAAAGCCGGAAACATTCATCTGCGCGTCGGCAAGGCCAGTTTCAGCGTTGAGCAGTTGATCGCCAACGTCTACGCCGTCGTCGAAGAGCTCTTTAGGGCCAAGCCCGCGAGCGCCAAGGGCCGTTACCTGCTCAGCGTGGCGGTCTGTTCCACCATGGGACCCGGCATCAAGATCGACCCCGCGCACGCGCGAGAGACCAAAGAGTCCCTCGTGTCGGCGTAACGACGAACCGATTTGTTGTAAACGTGCGCGCAGCACTAAGGTGCTGGCTCGCGCACGATTGATGTGCCACTGATTTGAAACAACGCCGTAGACATCCGGTGTGGGTACACCCACTTAAAGGGTCCGTTTGAGGATCTGCCCGACGAGGTTGTTCGGTCACCGTGAGGTGACTCGTGCTCCGATGTCCACGGCCCGTACCGGGCGGCATCCGGCGAAGGAGCAGCATGAACAAAGTTCGCACGCAAAAGACCGTCGTCGTCGACGAAGTAAAAACCCGTATTGACGCCACTTCCACGGCTGTAGTGACGGAGTATCGAGGTCTGACGGTCGCTGAAATCAGTTCGCTTCGTCGTTCACTGCGCAGCGTCGACACCGAATACAAGGTGTTAAAGAACACGCTGGTGCGTCGCGCCGTCGAAGGAACCCAGTCCGAAGGCCTCGCACCGTTTCTGGTGGGACCGACAGCCATTGCCTGGGTTAAGGGAGACATCTCGGCCGTAGCCAAGATTCTGCGCGATTTCGCCAAGACCGCTCCCGCGTTGAAGCTGAAGGGTGGAGTGCTCGACGGTAAGTCACTCAGCGCCAAGGACTTGACCTCACTGGCCGACCTGCCGAGTCGCGAAGTTCTCTTGAGCCAGTTGGCCGGCCTGCTGGCCAGCCCCATGAGTCAGTTGGCCGGACTTCTTAAGGCCATTCCTCAGAGCCTCGCGTATGGCATCAAGGCACTAATCGAGCAAAAGGGCGGCTCCGTCATCGAAAGATCAAACGAGCCCGAGGCCACAGAAGTTGACGCCGAAGTCGCCGCGCCCGCAGCCGAATCTGAAGTGTCCGAGTCCGAGGCTGACGCCGAAGTTGCCGCGCCCGAGTCCGAGGCTGACGCTGAAGTCGCCGCGCCCGGAGCCGACGTAGAAGCAGAAGTCGCCGCGCCCGAAGCCGAAGCCGAAGTTGCCGCGCCCGAAGCCGAAGCTGCCGTATCAGAGAGCACTGAGGCTGACGTTGTCGCCGAAGACGCTGCCAGCAGCGACGCTGCGGCCGAATAGTCCACGAAGTATCGAGAAACGAAAGTAAGAAAGGAAACACCATGGCTGGAACCCTCACCAAGGATCAGATCCTCGACGGAATCGCGGAGCTCTCAGTAATTGAGCTCTCCGAACTGTTGAAGGAGTTCGAAGAGAAGTTTGGCGTGACCGCCGCAGCGCCTGCTGCAGCGGCTGCAGCCCCGGCCGCCGGCGGCGGCGGTGGCGACGACGCGGTGGAGGAGAAGTCAGAGTTTGACGTCATCCTCACCTCCGCGGGAGACAAGAAGATCCAGGTGATCAAGGAAGTTCGTACCTTGACCAACTTGGGTCTGAAGGAAGCCAAGGACCTCGTAGACGGTGCCCCCAAGCCCGTTCTCGAAAAGGTCTCCAAGGCCGACGCCGACAAGGCCAAGGCGGCCCTCGAAGCTGCCGGCGGCTCCGTCGAGGTCAAGTAACGCCGTTTTAGAGGCGCGATCGCCAGCGGGGCCGTATTTTCGGCTCCGCTGGCGAATGTGCTTGACCGCGTCGGTGCGCCTGTCTAAGGTGGCATTGACGCAGTGCGTCAAGCGCCAACCGGATTGCCCGGTCGGCGCTATTTGCGTGACTCGCAAAAAAACCGCTAGAGTCGAAAGACCGTGTCTTCACTCTTGACCTCGCCATGTCTCATGGCGAATCAGATCGTTGAGACGGACCCCGCATCAGCCTGTTGTAGCCACCCACTCTCACGGAGGATTGACCGTTGACTTTACGGTCCACTAGCCCCGAACGCTTTAGTTTCTCGGCCTTGGGTGAAGCTCACCCCCTGCCCAATCTTCTCGAGATTCAGCGGGACAGTTTCGACTGGTTCCTGCGTCAAGGTCTGCGTGACGCCTTCGGGGCGATCTCGCCGATCTCTGACTTCTCAGGAAACCTCCAACTCGAGCTCGAGTTCGATCCCGATGACCCGGATCTGAAGTCGCCGCCGAAGTTCACTGTCGAAGAGTGCCGCATGCGTGCGACCACGTACTCGGCTCCGATCTTCGTGCGCGCGCGCTTTCTCAACGCGAACACCGGTGAGATCAAAGAGCAGACCGTCTTCATGGGTGACTTTCCGATCATGACCGAGCAGGGAACCTTCATCATCAACGGCACCGAGCGTGTCGTGGTGAGCCAACTCGTTCGTTCGCCGGGCGTCATCTTTCAGCCGGGCAAGGACGAGAAGGTGGCCTTCGAAGGCACCATCCACCCGAGCCGTGGTGAGTGGTTGCAGGTCGACCTCGAAGAGAAGAAGAACAAGGCCGCGAACGCGGGTGCGCGAATTGCGCGCAAGCGTCGTATCAGTCTGTTCACGCTTCTTCGCGCTCTTGATCCCGCCATGGACGAAGCCTTCTTTGAGAAGTTCGTCGAGCACTTTGACTTCCTCGAAGACCAGTACCACGACGACTGGAAAAAGGCGCTGCGCGAAATTGCTGCGCACATGACCAAGTACAACTACGACGACGTCCCGGAAAGTTTTGCGCGCGCGAGCCAAGAGACCGCGTGGCTCGAGATCTACCGTCGTGCTCGTCCCGGTGAAGTACAAACCATTGAAGCGGCGCGTCAGTACTTCGAAGGTGCGTTCTTTTCTGAGAAGCGTTACGACCTGAGTCGCGTTGGCCGTTACAAGCTGGACCGCAAGCTCGGCACCGAAGTTGAGAAGAACCGCGAGATTTTCGGTGACGTACTGGACCGACCGAACCCGGAACTGCACGTTCTCTCCAAGGCCGAAGTTCTGGCCACGGCGACCTACCTGTTGAACCTGGCCCGTGACCGCACGGCCAAAGAGACGGCGTATCACATTGACGACCAGGACCACTTCGCGAATCGCCGTATTCGCAGCGTGGGCGAACTGATTCAGAACGCTCTGCGTACTGGACTCAGTCGTATGGAGCGTGTCGTGCGTGAGCGCATGAACACCCAGGACGTCGAGGCCATTGCGCCTCAGACGTTGATCAACATCCGTCCGGTCATGTCGGCGATCAAGGAGTTCTTTGCGACCTCCCAGCTCAGCCAGTTCATGGACCAAAACAACCCGTTGTCGGGCTTGACGCACAAGCGTCGTCTCTCGGCACTCGGGCCCGGTGGACTGAGCCGTGAGCGCGCGGGACTTGAAGTGCGCGACGTTCACTCCAGTCACTACGGACGTATGTGTCCGATTGAAACACCGGAAGGTCCCAACGTGGGCCTTATTGGGTACCTCGCGAGTTACGCGCAGATCAACGAGTACGGCTTCATTGAAACGCCGTATCGCGTCGTGCGTGATGGCTCCGTGGTGGACGAGATCGTCTACTACACGGCTGACGAAGAAGAGAAGTTCGTTATTGCTCAGGCCAACACCGAGCTCGACGACAAGGGTCGCATTAAGGCCGAGCGCGTGCTCGTTCGCCGTGGCCCAACCGGTACCGGTCTGCGCGTGGGTGCGTCGAACCGTTCCGGCTCCACGACCTCAGAGATCGACTTCGTTCCGGCGAAGGAGGTCGAGTTGATGGACGTCTCGACCAAGCAGATCATTTCGGTCGCGACCTCGTTGATTCCCTTCGTGGAACACGACGACGCTCAGCGTGCCTTGATGGGCGCCAACATGCAAAAGCAAGCGGTGCCGCTCATTGTTCCTGAAGCTCCTTTCGTTGGAACCGGTATGGAAGGTCGCGCCGCGACCGACTCCGGTGACGTACTGATTGCCGAAGGTGCGGGCAAAGTCGTAGAAGTCTCCGGCGACCGCATTGTCGTCGAGTACGACGCTGAGGTCACTGACCGTTACGGCAAGAAGCTCGGAAAGAAGCGCTACAACCTCAACAAGTTCCGTCGCTCGAACCAGGACACGTCAATTAACCAGAAGCCGTTAGTGGTGGGTGGCGAGACCATTGCCGCCGGCGACCTACTGGCCGACGGCACCTCGACGTACAACGGTGAGTTGGCGCTCGGCAAGAACTTGCTCGTGGCCTACATGCCGTGGGAGGGCTACAACTACGAAGACGCCATCATTTTGAATGAGCGTCTCGTACGTGACGACGTTCTGACCTCCATCCACGTGAAGGAGTACGAGATCGACGCTCGTGACACGAAGCTCGGTCCCGAAGAGATCACCCGTGACATCCCAAACCTGCCCGACGACATTTTGGCGGACCTCGACGACCGCGGAATTGTTCGCATCGGTGCCGAAGTCGGTCCCGGCGACATCCTCGTGGGCAAGGTCACTCCTAAGGGTGAGACCGAGCAGAGTCCCGAAGAGCGCCTACTGCGAGCAATCTTTGGTGAAAAGGCGCGCGAAGTGCGCGACACCTCACTGAAGGTGCCTCACGGTGAGTCCGGCAAGGTCATTGACGTGAAGGTCTATCGCCGCGACGAAGACCACGAAATGCAGCCGGGCGTCAACGAACTGGTCAAGGTGTACGTCGCTCAGAAGCGCAAGATCTCCGAGGGCGACAAGCTCGCCGGACGCCACGGTAACAAGGGCGTTATCTCCAAGATCCTGCCCGAAGAGGACATGCCCTTTATGGAGGACGGCACGCCCGTCGACATCATTCTCAGCCCCCTCGGTGTTCCGAGTCGTATGAACGTCGGCCAGGTGCTCGAAAGTCACCTCGGTTACGCCGCTCGTTGGGGTTGGAAGGGTATTGACGTGAGTCCCGTCGCGGGTACCTCGGGTCACTTGGACCAGTTCCAAGAGAACCCCCCGTACCGAAAGACCCGTCCCCGTACGGAGCCGTCGATCTACGTTGCGACCCCCGCCTTTGACGGCGCGCACTGGGACGACGCCGGCGCCGCGAAGGACAAGCCAACAATCCAGGGCCTCTTTGAGGACATGAACAACGACGGTGCCAACGGCAAGCGTCAACTCGGTGCGGCCAACGACGGCAAGATCGTGTTGTTCAACGGTCGAACCGGAGAAAAGTACGACAGCCCCATCTCGGTCGGTTACGCCTACATCTTGAAGCTCGCCCACATGGTCGACGACAAGATTCACGCGCGCTCAACGGGTCCGTACTCCATGATCACCGCGCAGCCGCTCGGTGGTAAAGCCCAGTTCGGTGGTCAGCGATTTGGTGAGATGGAAGTGTGGGCCCTCGAGGCCTACGGTGCCGCGTACGCGCTGCAGGAACTTCTCACCGTCAAGAGCGACGACATGAAGGGCCGCGAGCGCGCCTACGAGGCCATTGTCAAGGGTCAGAACCTGCCCGAGCCGGGAATTCCCGAGTCGTTCAAGGTCCTCATCAAAGAGATGCAGTCACTGTGTCTGAACGTAGAAGTACTAACCGCAACCGGATCCAACGTGGATCTGGCCGACACCGAAGAGGACTTCTTCTCCGTCACTCGCGAGCTGGGTATTGACATCAGTCGACCCGAACGCGGTAGCGACGAAGAAGACGCGCGGCGCGCCGCCGAGAGGAGACTGTCATGAGCCCGGTCGACGTCAATCAGTTCAGCGAACTGCGAATTGGTCTAGCCACCGCCCAGAACATTCGTAGTTGGAGCTCGGGAGAGGTAAAGAAGCCCGAGACCATCAACTACCGAACTCTGCGTCCCGAAAAGGACGGACTGTTCTGCGAAAAGATTTTCGGGCCGCAAAAGGCCTGGGAGTGCGCGTGTGGAAAGTACAAGCGCGTTCGCTTTAAGGGAATTGTTTGCGAGCGTTGTGGTGTTGAAGTCACCTCGGACAAAGTCCGTCGTGACCGCATGGGCCACATTGCGTTGTCGGCACCCGTTGTTCACATTTGGTACCTGCGTGGAACACGTTCGTGGTTGGCGTACCTGCTCATGGGTACGTTGCCGAAGGAAGAACTCAAGGCCAAGCAGCTCGAAAAAGTCATCTACTTCGCGGCCAACATGGTCAGTTTCGTTGACGTCGAAAAGCGTCAGACGGATCTTCCCGAACTGCGCGCCGCGCTGAACGACGAACTCTCTGAAGTCGCCGAACGCGAGGCCAAAGAGCTCGAGCGCAAGCTCAAAGAGATTGAAGAAAAAGCCGCCACTCTCGAAAAAGAGGGCGCGAAAGAGTCTGAACTTCGTACGTTGCAGCGCAACTCGGAGAAGGAACTCGACGGCGTCAAGGCCCGTTTCTTGGATGAGCGTGAGCTCGCCGAGAACGCCTTTTCCACCTTCGAAGGCCTCCACAGTCGTCAGATTATTGAGGACGAAACGCTGTACCGCGAAATGGAGTTCAAGTACTCCGAGTACTTCGAGGGCGGCATGGGTGCCGAGGCGATCTTGAAACTGATCGACCGCATGGATCTCGACAAAGAAGAGATCACGATGCGCGAGATGATTGAGGCCAAAGATGGTCGCAAGAAGCTCTCCGCTCAGCGCGAAGCGAAGTTCTTAAAGCGCCTCGCCATCGTGCAGAGCTTTAACCGTCGCGACGACAACGGACGTCGACTGAACGACCCGCGAGCAATGATCCTCGAAGCGGTCCCGGTTATTCCTCCGGACCTGCGCCCGATGGTGCAGCTCGACGGTGGACGATTTGCGACCAGTGACCTAAACGACCTCTACCGTCGCGTCATTAACCGCAACAACCGTCTGAAGCGTCTGCTCGATCTGCAGGCTCCCGACATCATTGTTAACAACGAAAAGCGCATGCTCCAAGAGGCCGTGGACGCGCTGTTTGACAACGGTCGTCGTGGTCGTCCCGTGCAGGGCCAAAGCGGTCGTCCGCTGAAGTCGCTGTCGGACATGTTGAAGGGTAAGCAGGGTCGTTTCCGTCAGAACTTGCTCGGTAAGCGCGTGGACTACTCGGGCCGTTCGGTCATCGTGGTCGGACCTCAGCTGAAGTTGCACCAGTGTGGACTGCCCAAGATGATGGCGCTCGAACTGTTCAAGCCCTTCGTCATGAAGCGTTTGATCGAGACCCAAAAGGCTCAGAACATCAAGAGCGCGAAGCGCATGGTCGAGCGTCGACGCCCGGCAGTGTGGGACGTTCTCGAAGACGTCATTCGTGAGCACCCGGTTCTGTTGAACCGTGCCCCGACGCTTCACCGACTCGGCATCCAGGCTTTCGAGCCGGTGCTCGTTGACGGTAAGGCGATTCAGGTTCACCCCCTCGTCTGCAAGGCCTTTAACGCGGACTTTGACGGTGACCAGATGGCCGTTCACGTACCGCTCTCGGCTGAAGCACAAGCCGAAGCGCGCGTGTTGATGCTCTCGACGAACAACATCTTCACCCCCGCGACCGGTCGTCCGATTACCGAGCCGGCGCAAGACATGGTCTACGGCGCGTACTACCTGACGTTGCCGGCCGACCACGAAGTCGAGAACCCTCGCGTGTTTCGCCACGTGCACGAAATTGAAGCGGCGCTCGAGCAGAAGCTGATTGAACTGCGCACGCCGATTCAGATTCGTCCGCTCGCGGGCAGTGCGTTGGACCTTCGACTCGAAGCAGCGGGAATTGACGTCGTCGGCGCGAGCCGTGCGCTCGTTACGACCCCGGGTCGCGTGTTCTTTAACGAGGCACTGCCGGAGGGCTACAAGTTCGTCAATGTGCTCATTGGTAAGAACGCGTTGCCGATCGGCGCGATTGTCGAAGAGATCTCCAACTCCTTTGGACGCCAGCAGGTCGCAACCTCGCTGGACGCCATCAAGGCGTTGGGTTTTCGCTTCGCGACGCAGTCCGGGCTCACCATTGCTATTGCCGACGTCGTCTCGTCGCCCGACAAGGCAGCGATCCTCAATAAGTACGAGGAGCAGGCCGCCAAGGTCGAAGCGAACTATCGCCGCGGAGTGATTGTTGACGACGAGCGTCGCCAGCAGGAGATTGAGATCTGGACCAACGCGAACAAGGAGGTCGGTGACGCCACCGACAAACTGATGAACTCGATCTTCGAGAACCCGATTCGCCAGATGGTGGACTCGGGTGCGCGAGGTAACAGTCAGCAGATCCGTCAGATCGCCGCGATGAAGGGCCTCGTGTCCAACCCGCGTGGTGAAATGATTCCGCGTCCGATCAAGAACAGCTTCCGTGAAGGACTGTCGGTTCTCGAATACTTCATCTCGACCCACGGCACCCGTAAGGGTCTCGGTGACACCGCACTACGCACGGCGGACTCGGGTTATCTAACCCGTCGTCTCGTCGACGTTGCCCAAGAGCTCATTGTCAAAGAGCTCGACTGCGGCGGTAGCCGAGGTATCTGGATTGAGCACGTCGCTGCGGACACCCGCGCCGTACGCGCACACCTCGAGACCAAGTTGTGGGGCCGCGTGACCGCCGAGGATGTTCTGCTCAGTGACGCCACGACGATTCCCGCCGGCACGATGTTGTTGATGGATGACGTGGACCGTCTGCGCGACGACGACGCAGTGAGCCAGGTGCGCGTGCGCTCCATGCTCACCTGTGACGCGGCGTCGGGCGTATGCGCACTGTGTTACGGCCTCAGCCTCGCGACGCACCAAATGGTGGAACTCGGTGAAGCGGTTGGGGTCATTGCGGCTCAGTCCATTGGCGAGCCCGGTACTCAGCTGACGATGCGAACCTTCCACGCGGGTGGTGTGGCCGAGAGTGACATCACTCACGGACTACCTCGAGTGGTGGAACTGTTCGAAGCACGTACTCCTAAGGGTGCGGCCAAGGTGGCCGAGCACAGCGGATCGGTACGCGTGGAACTTGAGGGTCGTACCCGCAAGGTCACGGTCGTTGGTAACGAGGGCGAAGTCCAAGAAGAGATTGTTTCGATCAATCGACACCTGCTCATCTCGGACGGCGACGAAGTCGAAGTCGGCATCCCGCTGCACGACGGACCGCTTGATCCCAAGCTCATGATGAAGTACCGCGGTACCCGTGAGACGCAGCAGTACCTCGTTGAAGAGGTCCAAAACGTCTACCGCGACCAGGGTGTGTCGATTCACGACAAGCACGTCGAGCTGATTGTTCGCCAAATGACTCGCCGCGTGCAGGTCGTGGACCCGAGCGATTCGCACTGGTTGCCTGGTGCCATGGTGGACATGAAGGTCTTCAATGACACCAACGACGCTCTCGAATCCGCCGGCGGTCAGCCCGCGGACGGTCGTGCCCAGTTGATGGGTATTACCAAGGCGTCGCTGGCAACGGACTCGTGGCTGTCGGCCGCCTCCTTCCAAGAGACGACCCGAGTGCTCACCGAAGCCGCCATTGAGGGCAAGCGCGACAACCTGGTGGGTCTAAAAGAGAACATCATCATTGGTAAGTTGATCCCCGCCGGAACGGGACTTGGTCACTACAGCCGCGAAGCACTGCGCCTGGACATGCCGGACGCCGAACTACTGCCGGACTGGACGTTGTCCGGTGACGTGGACTCGGACTTTGCCTGGGAGATCAACCAGTCCTCGGGAGACAGCTTCGCTGACGACCTCAGCGCACTGCAGAACATCGGTGCCACCTATGACGCTTCGGGCCTGCCCGAAGAAGAGGGTGTCAAGCCGGAGGACACTTTGGAAGCCAACGGGTAGCTCGCTCGCCGGTTCGCCGGCGGCGGGCTTGCCCCGTAGGCCCACTGTGACCTAACATTGATAGTCCGCGTGTCGGCTCGCCCACACGCTCCCATTACGCCGTAATTATTAGAAGAGGTTCGACGTGCCCACGATTGCACAGTTGGTCCGAAAGGGCCGACAGGCCAAGACGACTAAGACCAAGACGCCCGCGCTGAAGGGCGCCCCGCAGCGTCGTGGCGTGTGCACCCGCGTGCACACCGTTACGCCGAAAAAGCCGAACTCGGCACTGCGCAAGGTCGCCCGTGTTCGACTCACGTCGGGCGTGGAAATCACCGCCTACATCCCGGGTGTTGGCCACAACCTCCAAGAGCACTCCATTGTTTTGGTGCGTGGTGGTCGAGTAAAGGACCTACCGGGTGTGCGTTACAAGATCATTCGCGGCGCGCTCGACACCTCGGGTGTTCGTGACCGCAAGCAGGCCCGTAGCCGTTACGGCGCCAAGAAGGAGAGCTAATGCCTCGTAAGGGCCCCGCCCCTCGCCGCGAACTCGCGCCGGATCCGATCTACAAATCGGTTCTCGTTACCCAAATCATCAACAAGATTTTAGAGCGCGGCAAGCGCACAATCGCCGAGCGCATTGTCTACAGCGCCCTCGAGATGGTTGAACAAAAGACCACGACGGACCCCGTCGCGACGCTCAAGCGCGCGCTGGAGCAGATTCGCCCCGAGCTCGAGGTCAAGAGTCGCCGCGTGGGTGGAACGACCTACCAAGTTCCAATGGAAGTTCGTCCGCGACGCGCCACGACGTTGGCCGTTCGCTGGTTGACCGATTTCGCCCAGAACCGCCGCGAAAAGACAATGGCCGAGCGCCTCGCCAATGAAATTATTGACGCGAGCAATGGCGTCGGAGCGGCCGTTAAGCGCCGCGAAGATATGCAGAAGATGGCGGAGTCCAACAAGGCCTTCGCGCACTACCGCTGGTAATCCAGCAGAGAGTCCCCCATGGCACGCGAATTTCCCCTGGACAAGGTCCGCAACATCGGCATCATGGCGCACATCGACGCCGGCAAGACCACCACGACCGAACGCATCCTTTTTTACACCGGTAAGAACTACAAAATCGGTGAAGTGCACGAAGGCGCCGCGACGATGGACTGGATGGTCCAAGAACAAGAGCGCTGCATCACCATTACTTCGGCGGCCACCACTTGTCAGTGGAAGGGTCACCAGATCAACATCATTGACACCCCGGGTCACGTGGACTTCACCGTGGAAGTCGAGCGCTCACTACGCGTGCTCGACGGCGCCGTTTGTGTGCTCGACAGCAACCAGGGCGTCGAACCGCAGACCGAGACCGTCTGGCGCCAGGGCGACAAGTATAATGTGCCGCGCATCATCTTCGCTAACAAGATGGATAAGACCGGCGCTGACTTTTACATGTGCTACGAGGACATCAAGGATAAGCTTGCTGCAAAGGCGATCCCGATCCAGCTCCCGATCGGTTCAGAGAACAATTTCCAGGGCCACGTCGATTTGATCGCCATGGAAGCGGTCACGTGGGACAGCGACGGCAAGGACGCCAAGATGGTCAAGGGGCCGATCCCCGAAGACATGGCGGATAAGGTTGCTGAATTCCGCGCCATCATGATCGAAGCCGCCGTCGACATGGACGACGACGTCATGGCCGAATACCTCGACGGCAAAG
>JANXTQ010000086.1 GCA_025352305.1 Actinomycetes bacterium | reverse complement strand
ACGGCGCGACCATCAATACGCACGCCACGTCGTGCTGGTTCGCTGCATCGCGCCAGGGGCCAACCTCTTCGAGAGAGAGATCCGGAACAATGGTTCCCGATACTCCGGCGCGGGCCAAGTCCGCGGCCGTGCGCTGCAGGCCACGGTGATGAAAAATGTTGTAGTAAGTCATGGCGATTAGTGGAACGCCTACGTCCGCCGAACTCAGTTCGTCGAGCAGTGAGCTCGTGGTAGTTCCGCGGGCCAGCGCGAGTGACGCAGCCTCTTGGATGACCACTCCATCGATCATGGGGTCAGAAAAAGGCAGCCCAATCTCAATGGCGTTGGCTCCCGCGTGAACGGCCGCACGCAGCGCGTCGAGCCAGTCGTCGCTGAGACCACCGACGAAGTAGGGAACGAGGGCCTTTCGCCCGGAAGCCTTCAGTTCACGAAGTGACTTTTCCAGTGAGTTCATGGTTGAGTACGCAGTATCTCTCTCACCTGAGCAACGTCCTTGTCGCCACGACCGGACAGGTTCACGAGGACCGTTGAACCGGGCGCGATGCTCACCGCGGCCTCTCTAAAGACCCAAGCCAGCGCGTGAGCACTTTCGAGCGCGGGAATAATCCCTTCGCGACGGCTGAGTCGCTGCAGGGCGTCGAGCACCTCGTCGTCGCTCGCGGCGAAGTACTGCGCGCGGCCAATCTCGGCCAAGTGTGAGTGTTCGGGACCAATGCCCGGGTAGTCGAGTCCGGCCGAGATGGAGTGCGCCTCTTCAATTTGGCCCACGTCATCTTGAATCAGCATGGAGCGCATTCCGTGCAGTACGCCCGGCGATCCACTGCCGATTGCCGATCCGCCCGCGGCCTCAACGCCAATCAAGCGAGCGCTCGTGTTCGCAAATCCCGAGAACAGGCCCGCGGCGTTAGATCCTCCCCCGACGCAGGCCACCACGTAGTCCGGAACCAACAGTCCACGATCAGCGAACTGCGTGGACGCTTCGGTGCCAATAACGCTTTGAAACTCGCGGACCATCCACGGAAACGGATGTGGTCCCATGACCGAGCCAATGCAGTAATGCGTGTCACCAACGCACGACACCCATTCGCGCATGGCTTCGTTCACGGCATCTTTGAGCGTTCGACTACCCGAGGTGACCGGCACCACGCGAGCACCGAGTAGTTCCATGCGGAAAACGTTCAGTTCTTGACGGTGAATATCGACTTCACCCATGAAAACCGTGCACTCTAAGCCGAGTTTTGCGGCCGCGGTGGCCGACGCCACACCGTGTTGGCCCGCACCGGTTTCGGCGATCATGCGCTTTTTGCCCATACGCCGCGTCAGCAGAGCTTGGCCCATCACGTTGTTGATCTTGTGTGATCCCGTGTGAGCCAAATCCTCGCGCTTCAAATAGAGCTCGACACCGAGTTCTTCCGACAGTCGTTCACAGTGAGTGATTGGAGTGGGTCGACCGGCGAACTCGCTCAGCAGTTGTCGGTACTGCGCGGTGAAATCCGGGTCACTCCACGCCGAGCGAAAGGCGTCTTCTAATTCAAGGCACGCCGGCATGAGAGCTTCGGGGACAAATCGACCACCGAAGTTACCGAAACGTCCCAACTCATCGGGTTCGTTCATGGCGCTCACTAGCGACTCCAGTCGAAGGGTTGCTCATCGATCTGAGCGTCACGCTGCTCGTAGGCCCAGCGAGCGTTGTTAACAAAATCTGCGACAAGGCCCGGATCTTTGACGCCCGGCGCACTTTCGACCCCGCTCGACACGTCAACTCCCCACACCGGGAGGTCGCGCACGATGGCGACCACATTGTCCGGGTTGAGACCCCCCGCCGCAATGATGGGAGTTCGAAAACGTCGCTGCTCGAACACGCTCCAGTCGTGGAATTCGCCACTGCCGGGACGATCACCGTCCAACAACAGATAGTCCACGTTGGCGTCGTCGATGACGCCCAGTCGATCCGAGCTCGCAGGCACCGCACGAATGACGGTGCGCACCCGCTCCGCCACGTAGCGAACCGCTTCCAGCGTCTCATTGCCGTGCAACTGAACGGCGCTCAGACCAATCGAGTTGGCAATCTCCGCTACTCGCTCGGGCTGTTCGTTTCGAAACACGCCGACCGTCATGGTCTCGCTCGGCAGTCGACGAACTATGTCTCCCACCGCCGCGGGACTCATCTGGCGCACTGACGGAGCAAAAATAAATCCAATGGCGCTCGCTCCGAATCCGACCGACATCAAAGCGTCCTCTTCGGTAGTTACGCCATCAATCTTGACGAAGAAGCGGTCCAGTTCCAGTCTCACGTCCGCGCCCCAATCGGGTGACCGCTAAAAGAGCGAACGGCCGCGCTCGCGTCGGAGGACCGAACGAAGGTTTCGCCGACGAGTACGGCGTCAAAGCCCACGTGGGCCGCGCGAATGACGGCGTCGACGGAAGAAAATCCGGACTCCGCAACGGCTACAACTGACGAGTCCAGCGAATGAAGCACCTTCTCGGCGCGCTCGGTATCAACGTCGAAGGTTCGCAGATCTCGCTGATTGATTCCAACGAGTACCGCACCATGCTCCAGTGCTCGTTGGGCCTCATCGTGATCGTGCACCTCTACGAGCGCATCAACGCCGACGTCTCGCGCGACGGACAACAACTCACTCAGTTCAGAGTCGCTCAGCGCCGCGACAATGAGCAGAACGGCGCTGGCACCGGCCTCCACTGCGTCTAAAACGTCATTGGGAGCGACCGTAAAGTCCTTGCGCAGTACCGGACGGTCAATTCCCGCACTCACCGCCCTCAGATCGTCCAGCGAACCCGAAAAGTGCTGTTCGTCCGTGAGCACGGACACGGCGACTGCGCCGCCTTGCACGTAGCTGCGTGCAGTTTCCAGCGCGTCGAGGCCCTCGGCGAGCCAACCCTTTGACGGTGAGCGCCGCTTAATTTCCGCGATGACCGAAATCCCCTGAGCACGGTGGCCGCGCAACGCCTCGACCAGCGACGGTCTCTGCGACGGTGGCACGTGACGCTCTCGCCAGTTGCGCGAATCACTCGCCGCTCGGGCGCGATGAAACTCCATAATGCCGTCAAGGTAGGTGGCGGACATGCACCAATCGTACTGTTCGCGCGTTAGTTGACGGCACGAATGACGACCGTGGGGTCACTCACGTTCTCACTCAGTGCGCTGCGATGAACGATGGCAAAGGCCCGTACGGGCTCCGTCGTGAGTACCGTGGTCACGCCCTTAGGGCCGTCGGGACCAAACGACTCAATGCACGATTCAATTTGCTCGAGTGAGGGGCCCGTGACGTCAGCAAAACGCCACGGCATGCTCGCGCCTCGAGCGTCCATTCGTCCGACCAACTCTTGGCCCGTATAGCAACCCTTCGAAAATGAAATCGTCTCGGAAACGAAGTGTGAACCGAAACTATGGGGCGTCAGATTTCGTTCGTACTCCGCCACCCACGGCCATCCCGTCTGCGCCAAGTCAGCGAGCGAGTTAAGCGGGGCGTCACGAGCTTCGCTCACGCTGAGAGTTACGCGAACGCGCAGTTTGAAACGCTGGAGTCGACCAAGTACGACGTCGCTGCACTGCTGCGGTACTAAGAGTTCATAATGATCCTCGCTACCGCGCAGCCACGCACTCGAGATGACCACGCTCGAAGGATCTAAAACGCAGGTCCACTTTCCCCCACCCAGACTGTCAGTGCTCTGCGAGAGTTGTCCCTCGAGAAAACTCCCGGCGTCCTCACCCGTGACGTCAATGCACGCCCACGTAAGTACGGAGTCACTCACTCGCGCGCTCCCCCGACGGCGCGAAGAACGGCTTCCGCTTTAGCGAGACACTCCAAATCTTCGGCCTCGGGGTCCGAGTCCCAAACAATTCCCGCGCCCGTTTGTACCGAGCCTTTTCCGGCGCGATCAACAACCAAGGTGCGAATCAAAATTGCCGCATCCAGATTGCCGCTTGAGTCAAAATATCCGACTGCACCGCCGTAGAGTCCGCGCGCCTGTGGTTCCATCTCGGTAATGAGTTCCATGGCGCGCACTTTGGGTGCCCCCGACAATGTCCCAGCGGGAAAAGTCGCTCGCAGGACCTCGACCGCGCTGACATTCTCGCGCAATTGGCCCGATACCTGAGAGGTCAAATGCATGATGTGGCTGTATACCTCGACGGTCATTAGTTCTTCGACTTCAATGGTTCCGTACTGAGCCACTCGACCAACGTCGTTACGACCCAGGTCCACCAACATGACGTGCTCGGCAATCTCCTTGGGATCCTCGCTCAGTGACGCCGCGCGCAAAGCATTCTCGCGTTCGTTGTCACCGCGCGGTCGAGATCCCGCAATGGGACGCACGGTAACGCGACCCTCTCGCACGCGCACGAGAGGTTCCGGCGAAGACCCCGCCACTCGCACGTCATCGAACTGCAGGTAGTACAAATATGCGGACGGATTCATCTGGCGCAGTACGCGGTAGACGTCAAAGGGATCCTCGACGGTTCCCACGTCGTAACGCTGGGCCAGAACAACTTGAAATACCTCGCCCTGGGCGATCTCTTCTCGGGCTGCTTCGACCATGAGTCGATACTGCGCCGATGAAACGGTGCGTTCGTAGGCCGCGATGGGTAGTTCGCTGCGCGAGCGCGCGGGACGTAAGTACTCCTGGGCGGGCTGAGCCAGATCGTGCATCATGGCGCGCAGTTGACCTAGTCCGTCAGAAAACTTCGTTTCGAGATCCGACGTATCGACGGTGTCAATGTTGGCAATGAGCGTCACGCTTTGACGCCAATGATCAAACACGACCAGTTCGCCAATCGACATGAGGGCGCTATCGGGTTGATCACTCGTTGATGGGCGCCTCGGGGGGAGTTCTTCAATTGAGCGAACGGTGTCCCAGCCAAAGAGACCCACGACGCCCGAACGAAGCGGAACGGGCGACTCGGTTACCCCAATTAGTTCTGCGACCCTTACCGATGCGAGGTGCTCTTCAACGGCACGAAGTGCGTCACCGCTGTCGTCGAGGGAAAATCCGTCACCCGAACTACTTCCATCGGGCCAGCACACCATCGTTCCCAACGGGCGGCGTCCGAGGAAGGAGAATCGACCGTAACGCAGCCCATCTTCGACGGACTCGAGAAGAAATCCCACGTCCTTTCCAACGAAGCGCTCGAACGCCCCGACTGGGGTGAGTGAGTCCGCGTGAAGTTCAACCGCGATCGGAACGATTTCGTGAGAGAGCGCAGCTGATTTAAAACTGTCAAACGCGCCCGTGATCGCGGCGGGCAACTGCGCGATTTTCACAGGTACAGACCCGTTCCCTGCGTGGATTCGGTTCGCTTGACTGCGTGCAGGTCGCGCTCACGAAGCAGAACGTACTCGTCACCGTCGAGTTCAACCTCGTATCGGTCGTCTGCACTGAACAGCACTCGCGAACCTTCGGAAACGGTGCGAACGTGCGGTCCAACGGACACGACCGTGGCCCAACTGAGACGTTTGGCGAGTTGGGCGGTCGCGGGAATCAGAATTCCTGCGCGGCTGCGCCGTTCTCCTTCGGAGCCGTCCATCTGCACGAGCACTCGATCAAACAAAACAGAGATTTGATCCAGGGTTTCGCGGGGCTCCGACACTCCTCCACGGTACTAGAAATCAACAAAAACGAAGCCCCGCCGATCTAACGCGCATAATGCGAGGATGAACTTTTCGG
>JANXTQ010000054.1 GCA_025352305.1 Actinomycetes bacterium | reverse complement strand
GGTCGAGGGTGCTCCAGCAGATCTTCCAGCGAGAGCGGTGTGAGACGATCAGCAATTGCCATCACTCCTTGATGTCCCTCGGTGCGCGCTTCGCGGTCGAGACGCGCGTGAGACACCAGTTGCACCGGCACGCGCTGGCGTTGCGCTTCGTTTTCAATGGCGTCGAGAATCTCGGCCGGATCAAGTTCGCTGGCCATGATGATTCGCTTCACTTTGCGGCGCTTGGCGCGCAGTAGTTCGTAGACGGCCTGGCGACCTTCCACCTGCTCGCCGCCGAGACCCTCGGGGATGGTTCGTCGGCCACTGTCGCTGGCGCGCGAGTGGCCGGGCTTGGGAGATCGAACCGGTCCGCGTGCGGGAACGCGTGCGGCTGGTCGTTTGGGTGCGGGACGCGGGCTCAACTGATCTCCTTCAACAACACAACGGCGTGGGCGCCAATTCCTTCGGCGCGTCCAATCGCGCCGAGACCTTCGGTGGTTGTGGCCTTGACCGACACGACCACCCCCAGTAATGCACTCAGTTCGCGGCTCATCTGGTCCATGAAGGCCGCGATTCTGGGAACCTCGGCGACAATGGTGATGTCGGCGGACTCGGGGGCGAACTGTGCTTCATTCACCAGTTTCAGCACTTCGCTCAGCAGAACTCGAGAATCAATCGCGCGATATTGGTCGTCGCTGTCGGGAAAGTGGCGACCGAGGTCGCCGAGGTTCGCCGCGCCGAGCAGTGCGTCACACAACGCGTGAGTCGCTACGTCAGCGTCGGAGTGACCACTAAGTCCGCGCGATCCGGGGATCTCAACCAGTGCGAGAAAAAGTTTCCGTTCGCGGTCGTCACTAAAGCGATGAACGTCAAATCCGTGTCCAATTCTCATCGTTCTATTTTTCTTTCTCACTCACGCGCGCCCAATCATCCGGCGTGGTGATCTTGATGTTGGACGTCTCGCCGGGCACGGCGAGGACCACTGCGCCGAGGACCTCGAGCAGCGCGGCGTCATCGGTCGCGGCGCCGTGCTGCGCGTGAGCCCGTTGTAAATCGTCGAAGCGAAACGCTTGGGGAGTCTGCACCGTGACTAACTCGGAGCGATCCAAGGTTTCAATGATGCGCCACGAACTTCCGCGCTGCACTCGCTTAACGGTGTCACTCAACTCCAGAGCGGGAACGGCCCCCGCCACGCCGTCGACGACGGCATCAACCACGGCGTGGAAAAGTATTTCGCTCGCGAACGGGCGCGCGGCGTCGTGGATCACCACAATGTCCGCATCGCCAATCGTGACGAGAGCGTTTCGCACCGACTCCGAACGGGTCGCGCCTCCGGTAACAGTTCGGTCCGCTCCTTCACCATTTCCGTCGTAACCCTCGGGTACAACGAGGATCACTTCACTGGCGACGCATCGCGCAACTCTCACGCTGGTCGCGGCCACGGTGTGCTCGCCCAAAGGGAGAAACTGTTTCAACGCACCAAATCGCTCGCCGCGGCCGGCCGCAACGACCACCGCGCACACGCGCACGGCTACGGCAGAACCGAAGCGAGCTTCTCTTCGGCCGCTTGTTCGTCGACGTTGAGCGCGAAGGTCAACTCGGAAACCAGAATCTGGCGCGCACGGGTCAACATTCGCTTTTCTCCCGCGGAGAGACCCTTGTCCTTGTCGCGAATCGAAAGATTTCTTACGACTTCGGCGACTTGGTAGATGTCTCCACTGCGCAACTTCTCCGAGTGGTTCTTAAAACGGCGCGACCAGTTAGTCGGCATACGCGCTTCCTTCTTGCGCAGCACCGCGAAAACCTCTTCAACTTCTTCGTCGTTAATCACGTCGCGAAGTCCCACGGACTCGGCGTTAGCGACCGGGACCATCAGCGTCAGATCGGTGTAGGCCACCTTCAACTTCAGGTAGTCCTGCTTTTGGCCGAAAGCTTCCTTCTTTTCGACTTTTTCCACCACGCAGGCGCCGTGGTGGGGATATACCAAGCGGTCGCCTTTTTTGTACTTACGCACGACAGTCATGTAAAAGGGGCTCCTCAGCAGGAAATTGCCCGAATCGGGCTTTTGGGGGTTACCCATTCTACCAGAGTTCAGCCAATTTCGGGCCGAGGCCCTCTTACGTGCGTACGGTGCTGATTGCCTCAGCGAGCGATGCGCAGCGGCGCAGTTGCACGCCGGGGACGGGGTCAATCTCACCGTCGGCCGGAATCACCGCAATTGAGGCGCCCAAGCGGCCCGCTTCTCTCACGCGGTGAGTGAGTGAGGACACCGCTCGAAGTTCGCCGGCCAGACCCACTTCACCGAGTGCAACGAGGTGATGGGGCACAACAAAACCCTTTTTGACCGACGCCACGGCCAGCGCGAGCGCCAGATCTGCCGCCGGCTCCACGGCCGCTAGACCTCCCGCCGTAGCGGCAAAAACGTCTTCGGAGGACACGTCAATGAGACACCTCGCTTCGAGCACCGCCAGTAAGAGCGCGAGTCGCTGCGCGTTGACCTGATGGGCAACGCGGCGCGGCGACGACGAGCTGCTGGCAACGAGGGCTTGGATCTCTACGACCATGGAGCGTGTCCCGTCGGTCGTCACGGTGCAGACAACACCCGGTACGTCCAGTCGGCGCTGCGTGCGTAGTGAACCGTCGGGCACCTCACGTAGTCCGTCGGTACTCATCTCTAAGAGCCCGACTTCGCCCGTGGCGCCGAAACGGTGCTTCAGTGCGCGAACCAGTCGCAGCGATCCGTTGCGATCACCCTCCACTCGAATAACCGTGTCGACCAAGTGCTCCAACGTCCGTGGACCCGATAGTTCTCCATCCTTCGTGACGTGTCCGACCAAAATCAGTGCAGTGCCACTCGATTTCGCCACCGCACAGAGCCGTTCGGCGGCGTTTCGAACCTGCGGTACCGATCCGGTAATTGAACTCAGCGCGTCATCACTCATGGCCGAAACCGAGTCGATAACAACGACGGCAAATTTTTGAGTGCCAATAAGTTCAGCCGCCGACGCGACGTCCGTGCTGGCCACGACGTGCAAGGTTTCGGGAACGGGTCCGAGGCGCTGGGCGCGATGCGCCACTTGGGTCGGAGACTCTTCAGCGGCCACCAACAGGACGTTGTCGCCGGCGAGTGCGCGAGCGCGCAGCACCATGAGCGCCAAGGTGGACTTACCAATGCCGGGTTCGCCGAAGACCAGAGTGCTGGAGCCCGACACGAAGCCACCGCCGAGCACTCGGTCAAATTCGCCCACGCCCGACGGCACCCGAAGAGTTACCGAGTCAGTCACGGCTGCCAGTGACATCGTGAGCGGTGCCGCG
>JANXTQ010000260.1 GCA_025352305.1 Actinomycetes bacterium | reverse complement strand
GATGGACTGCGCCCAGTACGCCGGATCGCTCATCACGGTGTCGATGCCGACTCCCGATCCAAAGGGAGCCAAGGTCGATCCACTCGCGTTTATCGACATCGCGGCATCGGCCAACATGGTGCGAGTGATCAGACCGGTTCTAAATCGATATACGCCACCGGGCGGGAACAGCAGTTCCCCGCCACCCGCACTTTTTAGAGCCGCCTGAGCATTGGCGACCGCGTTCGACGAGTCGACTACGCCCTTTGGATCGGCGCCAAAGTTAATGACGTTAAATACTCGCGCGCTGGCTAGCTGAGTCGCCACGGCGCCATCGACGTACGACGTCGTGGCGAGACGCGACGAGTTGTCTCCGGGCGGTGGCGTTTGGGCGGCTCCCGCGGCCGGCGCGTCGACCAAGTGAACGCCGACTAGAGATGCGAGGCCGACGGCCGCGACTCCGGACACCTTCAACAGGTCGCGCCGAGACGCTGAAACTTCACCGTTGGCCTTGAACTTGCTCACCGTGTCACCGTACTCATGGAACTCCTAAAAAAACCCGGCACGTAATTATCGCGGGTTGCTGATGGCCAGTGACGTGACGCAAAAACGAAAATAGTTTGGGTGTCCCACGCGTCGGGAACCAGAAACTGGGGACAAACCAAACGTCTTGATTCTCACGCCAATGTCAAGAATCCCGACGTCACGCAAAATCCTAAAGCGTTGATAATGACAAAGCTCGAAATTATTGATGCGACGACGACTCTTCGTCGGCGACTGTTCACGAGGCCAATTGCCGGAGCCATGTACCAGTCAGGTAGCGAGGAATGAAAGTTGTCACCGCGAGGCGACCAGGGCACTGCGTTCGGATCAATCGTGGCGTCATACGGCGTCGATAGGGCTAGTTCAGCTAACTCATCTTCAGTGAAAACAAGCGGCGACGAATCCATGTCTCCATACTCGCACCCCGACGGAGCCAGCGTTGGCCAGTGACGAAATTATGAGACGATCGCCATTCGAACGGTGTCGGTAGTGGCGGCCCCGCCGCGCTGGGACCCCGCCATAATGACGACAGCGTCCCCATCGGTGGCGATGTTCATTTTCCTCAAATGCTCAATCGCCATATCGGTGAGCTCATTCATGTCGCTCGCCTCAGAGATGATGACGTCGATCACACCCCAACTACTTCGCAACGATCGAGCCGTTTTCTCATTTGGCGTAATTGCGATGATGGGCATGGGCGGTCGAAATCGCGAGATGGCTCGTGCGGTCATGCCGGAGCGCGTGCACGCCACAATGGCGACAGCATCTTCTTCCATCGCGGCGCGCCACGCGGCGCCGGTAATGGCGGCCGTCACCCGAGTCGCTTCACTGCGGTGACCAACGACCTCCTGCACGCCGAGTTCCGAGCCCCACTTTCGGTAGGGAAAGTTGAGCTCCGCCCTTTCGACGATGCGGCACATGGTTTCCACTACAGCGACGGGGTTGGTCCCAATTGCCGTTTCGGCGCTGAGCATCACCGCGCTCGCTCCATCAAGAACGGCGTTGGCGACATCAGTAACTTCTGCGCGAGTTGGCACGTGTGCGTGTGTCATTGATTCCAGCATCTGAGTCGCGACGACGACCGGTCGAGCAAACCTGATTCCCTCGCGGACGATCTTTTTTTGTAGGTGGGGAACGTCTTCAATGGGCAGGCGCACCCCGAGGTCGCCTCGCGCGACCATGATCGCGTCAGCAACCTCGACAATTTCGCTGAGATTGTCCACGCCCTCGGCGGTTTCAATTTTCGCCATGATCATCACGTCACTGCGCGACAGGACGCTGCGCACCGACACGACGTCAAACGCCGAACGCACGAAGGAGGTAGCGAGAATTTCGAAATCCTCGCCGCGCAGCGCCTCGAGGCGTTCACGGTCCTCCACCGTGGGTAACTGATCGCCAGTAATCGATGACGGTAGCGAGAGTCCTGGTTTACCCATCACGGAGCCGCCAGAGATGACGCTCGCAACAACACTGGCGCCGATTCGCACTATTTCTAGAGAAACGCCGCCATCTCCAATGTGAACCCGATCACCAATTTTGAGAGCACGAAGTACCCCCTCACGCTCGACGAAGATCTCGTGGGCACTGGAAATTTGGTCGAATCCTTCAGACAACGTGAGCTCAGTTCCGAAAACCAGAGCCACCGCTTCGGAGCCAAAGCTTCCCGCGCGAATCTTGGGTCCCGGAATGTCAACCATGATCGCCACCGTTGGCGCGAGTTTTCTCACTCGGCGCAACTTCTCTATTCCACTGGCGATATCGCCGTGGGCAAAGGAGAGTCGAAATACGTCTACGCCCGCAGAAACCAGAGCACTGATTACTTCATCGCTGTCAGAGGATGGGCCCAGTGTGGCAACAATCTTCGTGCGACGCACGGTTTATCCCTTCGACGCTTTTATTCACACTACGGGATGTTCGATTGAGTGAACTCGACTCTGGCAGTTTTTTCAATGTGTTATTCGTCACTCAGCCTGTCAACGTCGACGGCTCGCTGCGAGGGAACGACCACGTCGGCACCGTCAACGTCGATAACGCGAAGTTGCATTTCGTACGCGTCGCTCAGTTCGCGAGAGCGCACCACTTTCGAACTCGGGCCCTGCGCAATGAGGTTCCCTGCGTTAAGCAACGCGAGTCGATCAGCGAATTGACCCGCCAAAGTGAGGTCATGCAAGGTGGCGACGACGGTGAGATCGTTCTCGCGAATCTCGCGACGAAGCAGGTTCAAACAGTCGAACTGATGACGCAGGTCGAGCCCGGTCGTTGGTTCATCGAGCACGATCACCGGAGTCGCTTGCGCCAAAGCTCGAGCGAGAACGACGCGCTGGCGTTCGCCGCCGGACAACGTCACGACGTCTCGGCGGGCATAGGGACCGAGCGCGAGACGCTCGATGACGTCGTCAACGGCCAATCGATCGGCGTAGGAGAGAGCGCGCAGGACTCCGTGGTGCGCAGTTCGACCAAGACCCACGTAGTCACTCACACTCATTCCGCCGGGAACAACGGGGTGTTGAGGCACAAACGCAACGAGGCGAGCTCGATCTCGTTCGTTAAGCCTCGAAACATCGTGGCCATCGATGCGAACAACTCCCGACGACGCACGTCGCACTCCCGAGACGCACTCCACGAGGGTGGTCTTACCCGCTCCATTGGGTCCAACGACGGTCATCCACTCTGATCGTTCGATGCGAAGCGACACACCCTTAATCAAGTCGTGCGAATCAATTGTGAGAGAGAGTTCATCAACCTCGATAAGGGTCATATCGTGCCTCGTCGTGAAACGTTG
>JANXTQ010000254.1 GCA_025352305.1 Actinomycetes bacterium | reverse complement strand
CGACGCCAGCGCACAATTTCTCGCAAGCTGGCTCGAGACAGTTCGCTCGATCCGTGACGCAGCGTCAACTCGACCGCTGTCACCACGTCCAGGGGCCCGAGACTGCTCCGTCGATATCCGTACGCCAAATCGCTGAGCGTCCACGTCTCGACTCGGGCGCGCTCGAGGGACCACGTCGCGACCGAACTCACGCAGTGCGCCATATCGGATCCGTGACCTCCGGCGTTCATGAACGCGGCTCCCCCGATGGTGCCCGGCACGCCGACGGCCCACTCAAAACTTGCGACCGCGTTCTCACTAAGGCGACGCGCCACTACCGGAAGATCCATTGCGGCGCCTACATCAACGACCACGTCGTCACCGTCGTCGCGCCAACTCAAAGTTTCAAAACCTCGCCCGAGCAACACAACAATGCCCGCAAACTCTTCATCGGCCACGAGCACGTTGGATCCGTTGCCCAACACCACCACCGGCAACTCACAGTTTCGTATTGACTCGGACCACTCAGAGAGCAAGACGGGGCTATCAATTTCGAGCACCAAACGAGCCGTTCCGCCGACTCGGTAGGTGGTGCGCGCGCCAAAGGGCCCGTGCTCAACGGCCCGGTCTCGGGCGAGTTCTACGAGAGTGTCAATGCTCATAACGCGACGCGCTCGCTTACTAGATCAATAACTCGGTGCACGTCACCGGCGCCGAGAATAAGGAGCGCGTCGCAGTGACCCAACCGACGAGCGAGTTCATCGGCGGCTTCGCTCAAGGTGCTGACGTAGTGAACCCGCAGCGACGCCGACTCAGCAACGGCGTTAGCGATCAGCTCACCAGTGACCTGCTCAGGATTGGCTTCGCCGGCACTGTAGATGTCGGTAACGAAAAGTTCCGTCACACCGTCAAAACTGTGGCGAAATGAGTCAGCGAGCGCCACGGTTCGTGTGACGCGGTGCGGCTGAAACAGAGCCACGATTTTTTCGTATCCCGCCGCGCGCGCGGCTGCGATGGTGGCGCTTACTTCGGCGGGTAGATGGGCGTAGTCGTCAATCACGGTGGTGTTTTTCATTGTGCCGCGCAGTTCAAATCGACGTGCGACCCCGGAGAAATTGGCCAAGCCCTGCTCAACGCTGTCGCTCGCTAGGCCACAACTGAGCGCCAATGACGCCGCGACGGCGGCGTTCATTACATTCAGCGCTCCCGGTACGCCCAACTCCACGTGACAGTGCGACGCGGGTCCGTGTAGTTCAAAACTCGATCCGTCTCGACGAAGTAGTTCGCCACTCACTACGAAGTCGGAGTTGTCAGAGCGGCCCACGCGCAGTACCGGCCGGGTGAGTGACTGCGCGACGTCGTGCGCACCTTTCTGGTCGATCCACATCACCACCGGACCCGTCGTTCGTTCGATTAGTGCGCCGAACGCAGCGTGCAGAGTTGCTTCATCGCCGTAGAAATCCAGATGATCGGGGTCCACGTTCGTGATCGCCAGAGCGAACGCAGACGTGAGTGCGAAACTCCCGTAGCTCTCGTCCACTTCGCCAATCAACTGTGCGCCGTCTCGATAATGTCCATTGGCACCGAGGCCGAGGACGTCGGCACCAACGAGCCACGACGGAGCGCGGCCCGCGGCACTCCAGATGTGCGTCAACATTGACGACGTCGTGGTTTTGCCGTGAGTACCCGCCACTCCAATGAGTTCACTCATATGAGCAATTTCGCTCATCACTTGCGCTCGAGACAATACGGTGATGTTTCGCTGCGCCGCGTCGCTGAGTTCGAGGTTGTCGCGGGCAATCGCTGGTGAGGCCGTGAGCACGTTGACACCATCCAGGTGTTTTTCATCGTGGCCGACAAACGTTACGATCCCGGCCGAGTTCAACTCGTCAAGTGTCGAGGAGTGCTGAGCATCGCATCCCGAAACAACACATCCGCGCTCGCTGAGCACGCGCGCGAGAGCGCTCATTCCCGCTCCTCCCACACCAATGATGTGTACAACGTGACCCGGTTCAAATGGCGAGATCACGTCACCAGCCCATTTATGACAGCAGCGATCTCGCCGCTGGAGTCGTCGTGGCGAAGACGTCGTGCTCCGTTGCTCAGTGCATCGATTCGCTGAGGGTCACAGATGAGCGCGTCAATCTGTTGACCGAGCAGGTCGCTCGTCAACTGAGAATCTGAAATAAGTACGGCTCCACCCACGTCGACCACGCTACGAGCATTGCGAGTTTGATGATCGTTAGGTGCACCCGGTAACGGAATCAAGATCGATGGAATGGCGAGGTACGTGAGTTCGGCGACGGTCGTTGCTCCCGCTCGACAGACTGCGAGGTCCGCCTGCGCCCACAAAGTCGCCATATCGCCAAAAGCCAACAGTTCGTAGTGCAAGGCGTCGAGTTCACTCAGCGAACTGCGCGCCTTCATCTCGTCAAAGTCCCGTCGTCCGGTGACGTGAATAATGCGCAGGTCCGTCCGTGCGCGCCAGTTCTGTG
>JANXTQ010000225.1 GCA_025352305.1 Actinomycetes bacterium | reverse complement strand
CGGCGGCACTCACCCGCGTGCTCTCTACGGGGAGACCGCTGTGCCCGCCGACTCGATGCTTACGATCACGAATACGTCGCCACTTTTCGGACTGAATTTCGCGATGTAGACATGTCGAATAACACGAGTGATCGAAAAGGTGAGTCCGTGCCGACCTGCGATGAAGCAACGGTCCGGAAGAAACTCAACTGATTTACCGACTGGGCAACGCGTTCAGCACTTTCGAGAGGGACCTGGATCGAATTGAGCGTTGAACTCACCTCCGAACTCACGCCGCTTAGCTGCAAGCGAAGTCGCTCCTGTTGCGTCGAGTGAGTGGCCGTTACAGAAAAAAGTGCTCCCACGAAGCTGAGAGCAATACCAATCACGAGGACGAACGACGAGATAACGAGCGGTCGCGGTGCGCGCCACTGTTGCGGTCTCTCGGTTTTCTGCGGGTTACTCACGCGCGAGGTCGCCAACGTTGACGCAGAGGCTTCGAATGAAATCGCGTCACAGCGACGCGAGTGCGCCAGCGACGGAGTCAAAAATATTAAACACGTCACTCAATCCAGTGACCTCGAATATCCGCTTAGTAGACGGTCGAGTGATTACCAAAATCAGCGTGTCGGTATGGGTCGCGCTCAGCAGCTTTTGGCGAAGTTGCACCAATACGTTCAGACCACTCGAATCAATAAAACTCACGCCGGACAGGTCTACGACCACGACCCGAGAGGTGTCCACCCCATCAAGGTGTGCCGACAAGTCAGTCGCTGTTGCGAGGTCCACCTCGCCGGTCACTGCCACAACGGTGGCGGCCGAGCCGTGTTCGACAGCTACTTGCATGACGTTGTCTCGGACACGTTTATAACGCGCACGCTCTCGGTCAACTCTGATCTAGCCATCGAGTTATCTCCTTTCACCGCTTGCAGCGACCTTGTGAGACTGGTCCACTGCGGAGTAATACCCATCACGTGAGCGCTCTAAACATCAATTTACTCGCGAGCGAAACGACTGTTGGGACGCGACTATCAGCCCCTAACTGCCTAAGATCACCCAGCATCGTCGAAGAACGTCAATGGGACAAATGGAGGTCGCAGTGCAACACTTGCAACTGGACGTGGCGGCAGAACCGTCACAGCTTTCGCTGCCTCGCCTATTAATTGGCGGCGTCGCTGCCCTCGTAGAGCTCGGCGTTGATCTGGTAGAAGACCTCCAACTCGCTCTCGACGAGTTGTGTGTTTCCGTCATGGCCGACGACTCAAGCGCGCGCCAACGACTGAACATTGTGGTGCAGTGGGACGCTTCGGCCATACGCGTCGAAGTCACGTCGCACGGTGAACTCGCGGCACCATTGACCGACGGTGCTCAACTGACCGCTTACTCTCAACAGATTCTCGATGCCCTGGTTGACGATCACGGAACCGAAGAGCGCGACGGCTTGCGCGTGCGCTGGATGCGGCTACAAAAACGGACCGACCCCGGCGCACTGTGACATTGCCCGAAAATGGCGGCGACCGGGGGCCGCTGATTGAAGCGCATCTCGGACTCGCGCGCGCAATCGCGAGGCGATTCTCCAATCGGGGAGAGCCCTACGACGACTTGGTTCAGGTAGCGAGTGTGGCGCTCATTCGTGCGGCCAACAGTTTTGATGACTCGCGTGACGTGGCATTTTCGACCTACGCGACCTCCATGATGATTGGTGAATTGAAACACCACTTTCGTGACCGGGGCTGGCAGATTAAGACCCCCCGCCGCCTGCAGGAGTTATATCTAGAACTGACTGGCCTCGTGAGTGATCTCACTCAACAGCTGGGTCGCGCACCCACCGTTCACGAACTAGCCGCAGCGGCACAGTGCCGTGACGAGGAGGTGATTGCCGCCCTCGAAGCGGGTCGTGGATACCGAGCCGACTCGCTCGACTCCTCGTCAATGGACTCGGCGAGATTCGATCGTTTTACCGCCGTCAGCGGAACCGGTGAAAGTTTTGAAGACCGAGCGGAACTCAGTTCTCACCTGGCAGCGTTGCCCGAACGAGAGCGATTTATCCTTCAGCGTCGGTTCTTCGATGATCAGAGCCAAGAAGAGATCGCTCGCGAACTCGGAATTAGCCAGATGCAGGTCTCACGCCTGTTGCGTCACGGGATCGAAGCGTTGCGCGCGTTGTACGACGTTGACTAGGCGCGTATAACTCCGCTAGCCACGGGCGTCGAACTGGGAGCGACCGAACCACTCTCGGGCTCCTCCGTTACCGCAATTGTTTCACCCGGCAGTAGCTTTCCCACCGCGAAAGACACGTTGGTGGGGTGAGATCCCATTAAGCCAATCGATACAGCACCCGAAGTTGAGACCGCCCACAACTGATACGTGCGATCTGACGCTAGGGCCGCCATGGCGTGACTCGACAAATATGCCGCGCCGGTGGGGGCAATGACCACTTTGGCAACTTGTGCTCCGTTTGGCGTACGAAGCGTCACGCTGTGGTGACCGGGCGCAGCGAGCGCCGCGTTCCACGACTGAGCAAAGCCGGACGCCAAGGCTTGAGAGCGCATGCGCGACAGGTTCGAATTCGCGCTATTCAAACTCACGGCGAGCACCACGACTGCAGCGGCCGCTGCGGCGGCTGCGAACCACTCGGGAGTCGTTGCGCGGTTTCGTCGCGGTGCACGTCGAATATCGGTCACTGTGGCGAGGGCGCCGGCCGGCTCACTAGAGGGCAGTTGCGTCGCGATTCGAGACCACAGGTCCTCGGGGGGCGACTCCACCACGGTGCCGAGTGCACCGGCGGTCTCAAAATGCTGGTCCAACTCGCTCTGGCAGATTTCACAGTGAGCGACGTGTAACTCGACGAGGAGTGATTCGTCGTGGCTCACCGCGTCTAGCGCGTAGACGGCGAGTAGTTCGCTCACGCGATCGTGATCACTCATGACAGCTTTCCTTCTTCAAAGGACTCGTGATTGTTGACGTCAAGTTCGAGGACTCCGTTGTCCGACAATGCAGCCCGCAGATTTTTTAAGCCACTTCGGATGCGACTCTTGATCGTTCCTTCCGGAGTCTCGAGCATCTCGGCGACCTCCTTGTAGGTCCGTCCGTCGAAGTAGGCGAGTTCAATGGGACGCCGTTCGTTCTCGCTCAATGTCGCGAGCGCGCTCGAGACCTGGTCACGAACAACGAGGTCCCAGGCGTGGCGGTCAATGTCAACGCTCAGGGCTTGGGACTCGTTGGCATCTCTCAATTCGCGTCGTCGACGCGCCTCGCGCGAGCGCACGAGGTCAACCGAACGACCGTGCACCATTGAGAGCAGTAGCGAACGAAGTGATCCACGCGTTGCGTCGAAGCGCTCCGGACGACGCCACAGTGCCAATAAAACTTCCTGAACAACGTCCTCAGCCGCCGAACGATCTCCGGTTACTCTCGCGGCGAGACCGAAAGCGGGCGACCCGTGACGTCGATAGATCTCGGCCAAGCAGCTCTGATCAGCTCGAGTGAGACCCTCGACGAGTTCACTATCGCTGGCGCCGTCCCACTTCTCCATACCCCTTGTACGTTGCCACACCCGTGTCGAGATGACCAAAACAGCGCATTTTGGAGAAACGTCATCCAAAGGGTGCAGTGATCCGAATACTTAGTGATGTCCCCACAACGAACAACCCCATTCGCGGTGCTTAATTTGCTGCACGGACACTGGCCCGTGCCGTCGGCCCTCAGCGTTACGTCCCTAGCGCGCACCCCAACACACGTATATACGTAACGACAGAGTCGGCCCGATTGCTTCGGCGGTCGGGCCGAGTCTGTCTATTTAGGGCTCTCTGAGTCGAACTGCTCGGCGCAGCCGACACTGCAAAACCAGTGCGTACGTCCGTCGCGCTCGCGCTTCGCAGCGGCGGTCTCGGGGTCAACAGTCATCTGGCAAATGGGGTCAATCGCCGTGGTCGTGACGCCCGGCTTTCGCCCGAGAAGTACGGCGACCGGCCCTTCATCCATTGATTCGCTCACGGCGTGTTCACCAATGAAGCGTTCGGGCTTAGCCTCAAATCGCTCCCGGCAACGATCGGCACAGAAGTAGTAAGTCACTGAGTCGTAAGTGGCCGTTGCCGGAGCATCACTGCGGCGAACCTGCATCGCGCAAACGGGGTCAATGGCGTACGTCGAATTTTCGTTCAGCGAACGGCGCCGCCGAGCGAGCCACCACACGCCCGCCGCAACGCCAATAAAAACGATGTTCAGATAACTGGTGTAGTCCCACGAAAAGTGTGCGTTAGCCACGCTCAGTGCTCTATGCGGCGGCACTGCGTCAAACGACGTGAATACACCTTGAGTAACAAGTCCCGCACTCACCATGGCGACGTAGAAAAGCCCCACCACGCGAACGGTTAGTGCGGTGCCGTAGAACTTTCGATAGATGAGAATCAGCGGCATGGTGATGAGGTCGGCGAAAATAAACGAGACCACACCACCAAAACTGATCCCGCCCGACCACAGTGCGGCCGCGAGTGGGACGTTGCCCACCGAGCAGACCCAGCTCAGTACCGCAATGAGCGGGCCCACCAGCGCGTTTTCGAGCACGGTGAGCCAACCGTGTCCGTGAAAGAAAAGACCGCGCCATACGCCGGCGGGAACCAACGCCGCGAGCGCACCCGCCACCAAATACCCAAAGATCAGTTCGCGTCG
>JANXTQ010000192.1 GCA_025352305.1 Actinomycetes bacterium | reverse complement strand
CTGCAGATGGCCAACGATTTCATCCACCACCCGGTACTCGCCGAAGAGATCGTCGAGCTCTTCACCGGCCTCCCGGCTGGGGTAATTGTTGACGCCACATTGGGAGGTGCGGGACACGCGCGACGAATTCTCGAGATTTCGCCAGCACTGCGCCTTTTGGGAATTGACCGGGACCCCGTTGCTCGAGCAGCTGCTTCTTCGGCACTATCGCCCTTTGGCTCTCGCGTGTGCGTGGCAGCCGGCACTTTCGGTGACCTCGACGCAGTAGTTCGAGCCAACGCGAAGTTCATGGGCGACGAGCCCATTGTTGGCATCTTGATGGACCTGGGAGTGTCGTCGCCCCAACTGGACGAAGCGGACCGTGGATTTTCATTTCGCGCCGACGCTCCACTCGATATGCGGATGGACCCGACGTCGGGTCAAACAGCTGCGCAACTTCTTTCAACAATGGATCTCGATGAACTAACCAATCTGTTACGCCGTCACGGCGAGGGTCGCTTCGCTCGCGCAATGGCCCGCAGCATTCTCGAACGTTCTCCCCAGACCACTGTCGAATTGGTCGAAAGCGTCGAACGCGTGGTCCCCATGGCGGCACGCCGGCGGGGCCACGTGGCTACTCGCGTCTTTCAAGCACTGCGCGTGGAAGTAAACGACGAAGAGACTCAACTAAACGACGGACTGCTCGCCGCCATTGAAATTCTCTCAGTAGGTGGTGTGTTGGCCGTCATTTCGTACCACTCGGGCGAGGATCGTGCTACCAAGGCAATTTTTCATAACGCAGCGACCGGTGGATGCACCTGTTCGGCGCAACTCGGTTGCGTCTGTGGAGCGGTAAAAGTTCTTCGCCTCTTAAAGGCGAGTGCCGTGATGGCCCGCGAAGAGGAGATTGCTCTCAACGCACGAGCGCGCTCGGCCCGCCTGCGTGCGGCGTGGAAGTTGGCATCGTGAGCGTTATAACTTTCCCTCGGCGAATTGAGGCACCGAGCCTTCCGCGCCAGCGAGTGGCTCCCGCGCGACACGAGGCTCAACGCTCTACGAGGCGTCGTTGGCGCGACCGTTCTCTCACATTCAAAGTTTCGGCGATCGGCGCACTGACGGTCGTCGCGTTGCTGTCGGGAAGCTCCTATGCCGCGCAGCGTCAGGTGCAGTTGCATCAGTTGCAGAGCACTCTGCTCCAGGCTCAAGCGCACTACGCCGCCCAAGTCGCCGCATTAACGAACGACGCCGCGCCGGCGCACGTCGCGGTTCAAGCGGGACATTTGCATCTGGTCGTTCCATCGTCGGTGACTCAGATCCCGTCGGTACCAATAAACGCAGCGCTGCCGATGGCCCGTTTGGTCGGTCCCTATTCAGTTAGCTCGAGGACCTACCGGTGAGCAGCGACGTTCGCATGAACTCGCACCTTCGTCCGACGGTTCTTCGTCCTCTAGTTGCCAACAACGTTCCTCGATTCAATCGTCGACTGCTGTGGACGTACGTCATGATCGCGCTGCTCTTTGGCTCGCTGATTGCGCGTTTGGCAATTATTCAAGTGGGCAGTGGAAACTACTACTCCAAACTCTCGACCCAACAGGTACGAACCGAGATCAAAATCCCTTCTACTCGCGGAGGTATCTTCGATCGAAATGGCAACATCTTGGCGATCTCATCGCCGACAGCGGAAGTGGTGGCCGACAACTTTCAAATCCAGCATCCCAACTCTGAAGCGGCCGCGCTGGCGCCGTATTTGCACATTCGTGCAGCGGTGCTAGCTCGCGAACTTCGTCGTCATTCGGGATACGTCGTGCTCGACGCGAACTTGGGAATTGCCGCTGGACACCGACTCGCGGCACGGGCCTTTCCGGGCATCGTGGTGCTCAGCTCGTCGCGTCGCAGCGTACCGAATGGGTCGATTGCTACGTCACTCATTGGTGGCATTAACGCTGCGGGTTCCGGATCGGCGGGTCTGGAGTACCAGTTCCAGAAAATGCTGGCGGGGGTTCAAGGAGTGGAGCGGGTCTTCGCGTCGCCGTCGGGGGTCAATCTTCCCAACACCCGAGTCAGCGTGATCAAGAAATCGATTTCCGGCGTCGGCTTAGAACTCAGCATCGACACTTCGTTGCAGTTCGTCGTCGAACAGGCTCTGGGCGAGCAACTGCGCGCTACCGGCGGCCTCAGCGCAACAGCGATCGTGATGGACGTCAAATCCGGAGAGATTCTTGCGAGTGCGTCGCTCGTAAACACGAAGGTCCGCGCAGGCGTACTCGGGCCAATTGCTTCGTGGGGCCAATCCATTGGAGTTCCCGGTATCGAGCAGACCATCAACAACCTCGCCGTGTCTCAGGTGTACGAACCGGGCTCGGTTTTTAAAATCGTTCCCTTTTCAGCCGCACTCGAGGCCGGGCTTATTTCGCCCAGTTCGCATTTTTCAATTCCGTACTCCACGACCGTTGGTGGGCGAGTGTTCCACGACGCAGAACACCACGGGTTGCTGAATCTGACGGCTACACAGATTCTTGCTCAAAGTTCCAACATTGGTACCTATGAGATTTCCAGGCAGGTGGGCGAGGCTGGTCTTCTCGCCCAAGTTGAACGCCTCGGCTTCGGTCAGGTGACGGCTTTAAACTATCCCGGCGAATCAGCGGGTCTTTTGGTGAACGCCGCGCATTGGCACGCGAGTGACCTAGCAGCGCTACCTATTGGTCAAGATGATGCCGTGACGCCCCTTCAGGTGTTGGACGCATATAACTCCATTGCGAACAAAGGAATATTCGTACAGCCGAAGTTGATTCGGGGATATGTGTCCTCGAACGGAACCTTGCACGCCACTGCCAAGAGCGCAACACATCGAGCATTGTCGGTCTCGGTCGCTCAATCGCTCAATCAGATGCTTCAACAGGTAGTTCTTCAAGGCACCGGTACATTGGCGCTCATTCCTGGTTACAGCGTTGCAGGAAAGACGGGAACGTCGCAGATACCTTCTCCGGATCACCGATATCTCTCGGGTGCCTACAACGCGAGTTTCGTGGGTTTCGCTCCGGCCAATAATCCCGTGTTGTCAATGATCGTCATCGTGCAACGTCCCCAAACAGTTATCTTCGGTGGCTCAGTAGCGGCGCCGGTGTTTCAGCGAGTGATGAGTTATGCCCTTCACCACTACGGAATCGCTGCGAACACCTCGACGGTGAAGATCACGAGAAACGGAACCTCGATTGCCTCGGACGTAACCTGATGATGCTCGCAGAGCTCGGAGTGGTGCCGGTGGACTTGGCGCTGTCAAATATTGAAATTTCCTCGGTGCAGATTGACTCGAGACAGTGCTCACCGGGCTCACTATTTTTCGCCCTGCCCGGGACGTTGTACGACGGCTCGCGTTTTGCTGAGGAGGCGGTCTCACGCGGGGCGGTCGCGGTTGTGTCGGGTGTCGAACTGGAGTTGGCGGCGCCGTGCATTGTCGTTGACCCCGAGCAACTTCACGCACTGGTCGTGGCCGCGAGTGCCGCGGTCACGGGTCACCCCGAACGTGACGTCACTTTGGTGGGCGTTACCGGAACCAATGGAAAGACCAGCGTGACGACGGTGCTCGCCCAGCTGCTCGAACATCTTGGGCAGCCAGCGCATTCAGTCGGCACATTGACTCACGAACGAACGACGCCCGCTTCGCCCGAACTTTTTCGAGCGATCGCCGACGTGCGCGATTCCAGTGGTGCGAAAGCTCGGGGCGTAATTGCAATTGAAGTGTCGTCACACGCGCTGAGCCAAGGTCGTGTGGATGGACTGCAATTTGACGTGGCCGCCTTTACCAATCTTTCGCTTGACCACCTTGACTATCACCATTCGATGGACGCATATTTTCGAGCCAAGGCGTCACTGTTTGATTCCTCACGATGCCGACGTGCCGTGATCTGGGCGGATGATCAGTACGGAATGCGATTGATTCAACAGATCGACGTTCCATTTACCGCCGTCGAACGCCGCGACGCGAGCGATGTTACGTACGGCGTGGGCGAAACAACTTTCTCCTGGCGGGGCCACAAAGTGCGCACGTCGCTCAGCGGACAGTACAACCTCGACAACTGTTTAATCGTCTTGGCCATAGCGGTATGCCTGGGGATTTCAGAAAGTGATGCAGCCGGTGCTCTGGCATCCGCGAAGCCTGTTCCGGGACGGTTCGAAGTGGTGTCGAGCGACGATCCCACGGTCATTGTTGATTTCGCCCACACGCCCGACGGACTTGAACGGCTATTGAGCGATGTACGCGAACTGACGAGCGGGCGCAGGATCACCGTCGTTTTTGGCTGTGGCGGTGACCGAGACCGCACCAAGCGACCGCTCATGGGTGAGATCGCCACGCGCATGGCGGACCGGATCATTTTTACGTCAGACAATCCACGTAGTGAGGATCCCGATGAAATTCTTGACGACATCGCCAGTGGCGCTCTGTCGGGCACGGCTTGGGAGCGCATCAGCGACCGACGTGCGGCGATTTCGGCGGCGCTGTCACCTCACGAACCCAATATGGTCGTCGTGATCGCTGGAAAGGGCCATGAGAGTACGCAGACCATTGGAGATCAAGTGACGCCGTTTGATGATCGAGCTGTTGCTCGTGAACTGCTCAAGGTGGGTTACTGAGATGCTCAGTTTGATGGAGTCGGGGGGAATTGCGTTTCTGATCGCGCTCTTTGCGACGCCGTTTTTCATTCGATTTCTACGGCGAAATAATTTGGGTCAAAAAATTCGTGAAGACGGACCGCCGTCACATTTGAAAAAAGCTGGCACGCCGAATCTCGGTGGCGTCATTATTGTTCTCGCTGCGGTCTTGGGCTACATCGGGGGCCACGTAGGAACGCACGCCCGGTTCTCCCGTGCCGGAATTTTAGTGATTGCCGTAACCGTGGCGTCGGGCGCTCTCGGCTTCGTCGATGATTTCATGGGAATTCGAAATGCAAGAAATCTGGGTCTCAACAAGCGGGCCAAATTTGCGGGTCAACTCGTCGTGGCACTGGTTTTCGCGTGGCTCGCCGTTTCGTGGGTACACACCTCGACGATGCTGTCTTTTACTCGGATGTCATTGCCGGGTTGGCAACTTGGTGCGGTTGGTTGGGTGGCGCTCGCGATCTTTTTGATCGTGGCCACCACGAACGCCGTCAACTTCGCCGACGGCGCTGACGGGCTCGCTGCCGGCTCGGCAACGTTCTGTTTTGCGGTGTTGTCAATAATTGGGTACTGGGAATTTCGCCACGTGAAGCTTTACAACCTTCCCAAACCCACTGCGATTGATCTGGGATTAATTGCCGTTGCATTGGTAGGAGGATGCCTCGGGTTCCTGTGGTGGAACGCGGCCCCGGCGCGAATCATCATGGGTGATACTGGCTCTCACGCCATTGGCAGCGCGCTCGCCGCGTTGTGTTTACTGCTCAATCTCGACCTCTTACTGGGCGTTATTGGC
>JANXTQ010000090.1 GCA_025352305.1 Actinomycetes bacterium | reverse complement strand
ATTCGTACGTTGGGCTTCGGTGACAATGAGCTGACGTCGACAACCGGAGTGGAGCCAATGAGCTCGAGTACCGAGGCGTACCTCGTCACGCCACGGCCCCGCCCGCCACCGCCGGTAGCAGGCTCACTTCGTCACCCGATGAAACGGGGGCATTAAGTCCCCCGATGTAACGCACGTCGTCGTCGTTGACGTAGATATTGAGAAAACGGTGCAGCGATCCGTCGGCGTTAAATAACTGATCGTGAATAGTCGGATACTCCGCGCCGAGTTTGCCGAGAATTTCGCCAATGGTGGCCCCGTCAACCTGCAACGTGGCGTGGCCTCCTACGGCGTTGCGTAATACGGTCGGAATTCGCACGGTGCTAGCCACGGGTACCTCGCTGGATCGAGCCGGATCAATTGTTGACCAAGTTAGTCACATATTACGGCACGCCCGCGGCGTTGCGACCTTTACGACGTTGATTCGCGCGACGGTCGATACAGCACCGCCAGCTGTAACGCCGCTCCCCCGAAACCGGCGAGCACAGCGACAGTGAGCGCGTGACTTGGTTGGTTGAGCCATTTTTCCGCTTCTAGGTGGCGCACGAGAAAGTCCAGTGAGTATCGACCAGCCCCAAATGTTGCAGCGGCGAGGGCCGCAACGATCACCATGGCGCAGTATTCGACACCTTGACCCTTGTTGAAAACAAAGAAGCCATTAAATCGGTGGACGCTGACAATTGCCACGACCATGAGTGCCACCAACGCCCCTGCAGCAATAGGTGTAGCAAATCCAAGAATCAGCATCAAGCCCGACCCCACTTCGCTTGCGGCGGCCATGAACGCGTTCGCCCTTCCGCTTTTCATTCCAATTGACTCAAACCATCGAGCGGTGCCGGCGAGTTTGCCGCCGCGAAAAATTTTGTTGTACCCGTGGGCCAGGATCATGGCCCCAAGAAATCCGCGTAGCACCAGCAGAACGGACGAATAAACAACGGAACCGTGCACGACATCTCTCCCGACTGGTTGCTTGCTCTTTAGCGAACATTAAGCCCCGTAGAGTGACGACAACGTTCTTTGCTCAGTATCAAAGGAGTACTCGTGAGATTCAGTATTTGGCCAAGCCCGGACCGCCCGTTCAACGAAACCGTGGAGATTGTCAAGACCTGCGAGGCCTTTGGTTGGCATGCCGCGTACTACGCCGATCACTTCATGCCCAACGGCCCCGACGAGGAGCCGCTTCGAGGCAACACGTTTGAAGCCCTGAGCACGCTGTCAGCACTGGCAGCCAGCACCTCAACGATTCGCCTCGGGACCTTGGTGGCCGCGGCAACGTACCGCCACCCCGCCGTGCTAGCCAAGAGTTTTGCAACGTTGGACAACTTGAGCAACGGACGAACCATCGTCGGACTCGGTGCTGGTTGGCAGATCAATGAACACGCCAGTTACGGAATTGAACTCGGTTCAATAGGTCGACGAGTCAGTCGATTCGAAGAGTACGTCGAGGTCGTGGCGTCATTACTCAGCAACGAATCAACGACCTTTCACGGCGAGTTCTATCAACTGTCCGACGCACCGTGTGACCCACGTCCGAAGTCGACCCCGCCGTCCATTCTGTTGGGCGTAAAAGGTGAAAAACGAACCATGGCACTCGCGGCTCGATTCGCGTCGCAATGGAACGCCTGGTGTACTCCGCAGGACATGACTCGTCTCGGTGCCGTGCTCGACGGGCACTGCGTTGAGCAAGGCCGTGATCCGAAGTCAATTGAACACACCACTCAAGCAGTGTTGTATCTCAGTACCAACGAAAGCTGGCTAGCCGAGCACCGCACGAATTCGTCCGGCTCGCCCAAGGTTGTGGGGAACCCCAGCGAAGTGCTCGACACGATGGTGCGTTACGCCGAGGCCGGCTGCGATGAGTTCATCGTGCCGACCTGGACCTTGGGCGAACATTCGCGCGCACTCGACACGTTGGCGCTGCTCAACGACGACGTCGTTAAGGCCCTTAACTAACCAGCGGTAATGAGGTTGTCGCTCAGTTGAAGAACGGTAATGAGAAACAGAGCGACCCCGGCTAGTCGCGTGGTCCAACCGAGCGGCCACTCTGTTCCGCGTGCGCCGCTCAATAGGTCGAGGACCAAGCCCAGTAGGAAGATCGCAAACAGCAGTCCGGCAATCTGCCAGTACGGCGAGGCAACGTGTTGGCTGAGTACGGCGGTGACAATGGTGCCGACAACTTCAAAAAGCAAAATTTTCGCGATGTTTCGCGGAATGACCCGATACGCCCAGCCGGGCAACGTGACGCGCATCTCCATTGCGCGTACGTACATGCCGAATCCCACCAGACCCGTTAACGGCGGCACGAACCACGTTTTTCCTAGCAGCGCCGCCAAGAGCAACGCAACAAAACCCATTCGAATAAATACCGACGCGACGAGCGAGTCATGGGTCTGACGAGGCAGTCGCGGAGGTGTCACCTCGCCGAGACGACGGGGATAGTAAAAAACTGCTCCGGTCGCCAACAGATATCGTGCCACCGCGGCGAAAGCAACGACAACTCCGACCGTGTTGGCGTGCTCCACGAGTCCGACTCTTAAATTGCTCACGAGAGAAAACGAGTCAACGAGTTTCGCTGCGAGGAATCCCGCGAACGCCGGACCTACGACGATGTCGGCCAGCCTCACCCACCACGCCTGAAAATCTCGAGGGTGTGGGCGAATAAAGGGACGCAGTTTCTTCACCATGATCGGCATTCCAAACCACAAGGTGGCGAGCAGAAGTCCCGAAATAGTCATGTTGAGACTGAACCCGTGGCCCGTTACGACTGCACCCAGTAGTGACATGGTCGCCGCAGCGATTCCGGCCGTCGCATCTAAGAATCCCAGGACCGTAATTGCGAGAAACAAAGCAAAGGTCGGAGGCAGCGGATAGCCGTGAGTTTGCAGGGTCGCCATGGTTCCGAGCACGAGACCTATCAGGGGAAAGATGAGCGAAAGCGATCCGAACATGGCTCGCCAATATCCGCCATCAGCAACCGAAACCGCTGCGAGCGGAGAGTACCTCGCCAAGCTCACTGGAGCGAGCAGGCTGAACCCATCGAGTATCTCTCGTCCTGGCGCTCGCCAAGTGAAGGAGTGGTCGCCAATATGTTCGCGCGTCACCTCGTGAGTGTGATGAATAGCCTCCATTGTTTCGGTCGAGGCACGGTGCGCCGCGGTAGCGCCGCGAGATGAAATACTCGCCGTGTGTGACGCCGCACTCGCTGCGGCACTGGCACCCGACACGCTGCTGGCCGCACGAGCTGCCGCAACGCCAGCCGCCACCGCAGAGAGTGCGGCGGCCGCGCCCGTGACGTTCTTCATCGTCGTGTTCGGATGAGCAATCGGCTTGAATCTCGGCAAATGGAGGGGCGTTGTAATGCCAATGACCTTGGAGAACTGTTGATAACTCGGCAATGTCACGACGTTGGACACTTGCAGGCTCGGATCAAGTACGTCTTTAAAGATCATCACCAGAGGTGCGTTAGCGACTAGTCGACTCAGAAGTTCTTTGGAGACAGTGACAGTGGCGGGCGCCGAACCATCAGAACCGGCGATGCTCTGCGTTACGAGGTACGTTCCCGCCAAGAACAGTTCGTGACTCTGTCCACTCATCGAGTGAGCGAAGGGCACCACGATTGTTACAACTCCATTGGCGTTGGCCACTGCTTGGGACAAAATCACTGGGCTGGAATGAAGAACGGCGCTCACCGTGGTGTGGGGAATGAATCCACTGGAGCGCAACTCAATCAATTGATAGGTTCCGGCTCCGCTAAATCCGCCGTTGGGATAGGCAATCGAACCGAAAACCGACAACTTCTGTTGGTTGCTCACCGTGACCACTCGGGAGTTCAGAACAGTCGTCGCCGCGGATGAACCGCGTAGTAGATCCAGCCACGCCGTCACCGAATTCGAGTTGGGAATAACAAAAGTTCCGAGTGACTCTTCGGAGACTGCTCCCACGTCAACGAGATCTCCCACCGGAAAACCTCCACCGCTCGTATGGACCTCGACACCGAGTTTGGAAAATTTCGTGGCTCCGAGCAGTGGATCGCTGCTTGAACCGAGCAGATTGGCGGGCAACACCGCCGGCGGAGTCGAAATCGTGATCTCGGTGTTCACGGGTTTGGCCGTGTACAACAAACTGTCGAGCTTTACCGTGACGTGGTACACACCGGGTTCTCGGGGAGGATTCGAAGAACAGCTCTTGGCGCCAAAGCCCAGGTCTTGACAGTAAGTAACGACGACACCGGATGCGTTGGGGTTCACTCCAATAACGACGGGATGTGCTGCGCCATCGACCGCAAACGTGCCGCCGGTGGCGCTGAGCTTCGCGGTGCCCTTGGTGATAATGAAGAAGTTCGCGACGGGAGACGCCGCTTGAAACTGAGCGTTGCCGTCTTGGCGCGCCGTAACCGAACAACTGCCGAGAGAAATAAAACTCAGATCCGATCCTTCAACGGTGCAGGCACCTGTTGCCTCGTAGTGAACAGCGAGTCCCGATGACGCCGATGCACCTAGGTGCACGGGAC
>JANXTQ010000152.1 GCA_025352305.1 Actinomycetes bacterium | reverse complement strand
GCGAAATGATGAACAGTTGGATTTTGCAGGGTGGTCACCCCCTCGTCAGTTACGAAGACGGAGTCCTCAGCCAGCGGGCCTTTAGTTATGGCAACGCCACTAACTCTGAGAGCGCCATTGGTAACAAATGGCTCACTCCGGTTCAGTCGCGCAGCGCTAATGGCGGAGCGATCTCCAAGCAACTGCTGAGCGACGAGCCGGTAATGCTGCAAGCCGATGGACCAATGGTGCTCAATGCCGGGGGCTGGGGTGTCTACCGCACTCATTACGGCCCGAGCGAATTGGCACTTCTGGCCAACTCTCTCGATCGTCTGGATGAAATTGAGCGAACAGTTCTCATAGCCGACACCTGGGCGGCAACGAACGCGACGGACGTGACGTGGCAGGACTTCTTGCGCCTGGCTCGGGGTCTCAGCGATCTGAACGAACCAGCGACGTGGCAGACCGTGGCGATGGCATTTGATACCGCAGCGCGATGCGTTCTCGACGGTCAGCGCGTCACGTTGCGCGACCAGGCGCGAGAGATCTTCGCCCCGGTACTCGCTGCGCTGACCTGGGACGCGCGAGCGGACGATAGCGAACTCAGTGCTCAAGTTCGGGCCACCGCCATTGGCATTCTCGGAACGATTGGCGAAGATGAAGCCGTGCAGAGCGAAGCCCTGCGCCGCTTTGATGCACACGGTGAAGACGGCGACCTCGCCCGCGCAATTTTGCGCGTTACCGGATTTGTGAACCGTCCGGGCGACTACGAAAAAGTGCTGGATCGATACCGCAACGCCTCGAGTCCCCAAGAAAAGCAGAGAAATCTTTGGGCGACCGCCGACTTCTACGACGTTGCGTCATGCCTCGACGCAACGCAGCGCTGTTTCAGCGAATTTCGAAGCCAGGACGGCCCGATCGTATTGGGTTTGTTGATGCGCAATCCCGTGGGAGGAGTTGCCGTGTGGCGAGAGGTGAGTTCGCGTTGGAGCGAAGCACAAGCTGCCTTTCCGCCGGCCGTTCATTCGCGAATAATCAGCGGTATCAGCACGTTTATATCCGATCGGGACCTGGCGAGCGAAGTCGCCGTATTTCACCGCGGCAATCCGATTCACGGTGAGGAGCGAACGGTGGAACAGTTGCTGGAAAAGATGACCGTGGGCCTCGACTTCAGCGACGCCTTGCGCAGTCAGTTCTAAATAATGAGCATTGCTGGCCTCGCAGGAATTTTCGGTGTGATCTTCTTGCTGGAACTTCCCGACAAGACAATGATCGCAACGATCGTCATGAGCGCTCGGGCACGAAGTTCAATGGTGTTTGCGGGTGCGTCCGTTGCCTTCGTTGTTCACATGGCTCTCGCCGCACTCGCCGGTGGAATTTTGACAAAGTTGCCACGCACGCCCAAGGATCTGGTCGTGGCGATACTGTTTCTTGGAGGTGCCGCCTACCTATTACTCGTTCCGGAAAAACATGAAGTGGACGAAGGAACAGCTGAGGGCGGCGCCGAAGTCCGAGCCAGTCATCTGAAGGAAGCCGTTACGGCGTTTACGGTCATCTTTCTGGGTGAGTTTGGCGACCTCACGCAGATTCAAGCGGCCAACTTTGTCGCGAAAACTCACCAGCCCATCGGTGTCTTCGCCGCCAGTTCTCTCGCTCTGGTTCTCGTGGCCGCGTTGGGCGCCTTCGCGGGGCAGTCTCTGGTTAAATTCCTGCCCCTCGCCAAGATTCGATTCATAGGCGGACTTATATTCGCCGGACTGGGCATCTACACATTCATTACCGTATTTACATCGTGAGTAGAAGCGAAGAACTGCTCGCTTACGCGAGCACCGTCAAAGGGTTCATGCCTACCAATGAGGGCCGCGTCCTCTACGAAGTAGCGCTGTCGCTGGGAGCAAAGCGACCGGGCGGAACGTGGTTAGAAGTTGGTGCGTGGTGTGGAAAGTCCGCCGTTTATTTAGGGACGGCCGCCGAAGCGACGACGAGCGTTCTTTACTCGCTTGATCATCACCACGGCAGCGAAGAGAATCAGCAAGGTTGGGAACATTTCGATAGCTCACTCGTTGACTCCCACGACGGACGCCTCAACACTCTTCCCAGTTGGCAGCGCACCATAAGCGACGCACATCTTGAGTCGACGGTCATCGGACTCGTGGGGCCGTCGTTGGTCGTCGCGGCGCACTTCGCCCAACCGCTTGATTTGTTATTTATTGACGGAGGTCACGCCGCTGACGTCGCGTGGGCGGACTATCGCGCGTGGGCGCCGAAGTTATCCGTTGGTTCGACACTGCTGATCCACGACGTTTTCGAAAATCCTGCAGACGGCGGACGCCCCCCGTACGAGATTTTTCTCGAGGCCATCAACGGCGGTCGCTTTGTCGAACGTCGAGTCGAAGGCTCGTTGCGCGTTCTCGAAGTTGTTGAGCCGAACTAAATGTCACACTGAGTATTAGTTAGCCATTTGAATCGTCGAATTCGATTGAGTTACTCGAGCAATTGAGCAAATAGCTGTAAAGTGACACCCTGTAAAGTTAGACCAATACGCGGTCATTACTGGTGATTCTGACGTTGTTCGATCTAAAATGACAGTTCGTAAATATGGAGATTATCGCGTATCCATTACGTTTCACTTCGTGAATACGAACGCAGTGACTCAAGTCGATCGCGGAATCGCGGGTCATCTTCACAACGATCATCCGCTCTTTGATCAGATGCGCGTCGGCGGTCTCGATGGAGCGGATCTGCGCAACTTTGTTTCTCAGTATCGCCACTACGTTGCGAAGCTCCCGTGGCTCATTGCCGACCTCGTCGATCGTTTACCCGGTGGAACTGCCCGCGAATGCGCCGTCAAACTTCTCGAGACCGAGCTCGGTCTGCCGACGCAACTGGAAATTTACGACCGCAGCGCCGCGGGGCTCGGCGCCGAACCTGCACCGATCTCACCGGCCATGGAACATCTTCTCAGCACCTACGACTACTCATTTAGCCACAGCGACCGCACTGCGTTTGCCGCCATCATCGTGCCCGCGTGGCAGAGCACCGATACGAGCACCACTATTGGTAACTGCGTACGGCGTTACTACGGCGAGTTCTCCGACGCGAACGCGTACTGGCGTCTGCACAGTGACGTTGATCAGTTTCATTCACAGTGGATGGTCGAAGGCCTCGAGGCAGTGATGGAACCCGAAGACAACATCACGCCCTGCGTTCGAGCTTTGAACGGTGCGTGGTGGCAGTTCTTCAGTGAGCAGTACACCTGGTCTGATAGCGCCGAGAGTTTTCGTCTACGACGCGTTTCGTTGTAGTTCGCACCAATTACGGCGCGGCACACTCGCGGTGCAGGCCGATTGGACAGCGAGGTTCGGCGAGATCAATAACCGCGGGAAGATTTTCGTGTCGAAATAAACCTGCCGCAGGCGTCGTTGACGTCAATGCATCAACGGCCAGCACGATCGCGGCTGCGGTGTAGGACGTGGTTTCGCGATCCGGAAAAGTCACTTGCTCGGGGTAGGCAATGCCCGTCCAATACGTCCCATCACTACAACGGTGACGTTGGACCAACGAAAACAGGTCCAACGCTTTGCTGGTCCATCCCACCGCGTCGAGCGCAATGACGCATTCAGCGGTTTCCGCTGCGGTAATCCAGTCATTCGTGGAAACGCAACGCACTCCGTAGCCGTCCATGACGTGAGTATCCCAACCCTCTCGCAGACGTCGTTCACTCGCGTCTTGACTGAGCGCTCCGCAGAGAATTGGGTAGTACCAGTCCATGGCGAACTCATTTTTTGGCGCAAATGCCCCGCGGTGATGCGCGATGGCGTGACCGAGGCGCCCGGCCGCGAGCTCCCACGACGGTTTTAGAACGTCGAGACGCTCGGCAACAGCCACGGCGCAGCGCAGTGAGTGAAAGATGGACGACGATCCCGTGAGAAGTGCGTAACTCTCGGCGTGGCCGGTGGAGTCCAGCGACCACCGAACGGTACCGTCAGCGAGTTGCCAGCGCAGAACGAACTCCATCGCTCGCTCGAGAACTGGCCACATCTGAACGACGAAGTCAACGTCATCGGTGACTAAGAGGTAGTGATACAGCCCGGCCGCCACGTAGGCACACACGTTGGTGTCGAGTCGCGTGTCTTTGACCGCTGCGCCGACGTAGTAATTAAACCAACTCCCATCACCGAGTTGCGTCTGTTCTAACCATTTGAATGCTCGGCGCGCCTCGGCGTGATATCCCGTCACCGTGAGGGCCATTGCGGCCTCTACGTGGTTCCACGCGTCGCTGTGACCCCCCGGCCACCAGGGAATCTGACCGTCAAAACGTTGGAGCGCTACGAGTGACTCGGCGGTGCGAGCAATGTCGCTGGACGACAAGATTCCCGGAACGCCCGGTAGCGCCTCAATGCGCGCACTCACGCCGTGGCCGGCTTTCTCAAATAGAAAATGATGGACTTGCCCATCAGCGGAGCAAGAATCATTTCGGCGTATCGCGTGGTGCGCGGGCGCTTCATAATGTCCCACACCAAAAGCTTGTGATACGCCTTCACCCACGGATGTTCGCTATTGGTGGTTCCAACAAAGCACTTCAACCACCAGTACGGCGAGTGAAGTCCGTGCGCGTAGCGGTGCCCCGACAACGCCAGGCCACTTGCTTGGAGACGGCCCTCGAGCACGGATCGTCGATAGATGCGAACGTGGCCACCCTTGACGCTGTGGTACTCATCAGACAGCGCCCAGTTAATGAGCTCGGGTCCAAATCGGGGCACGGTAATGGCCATCGTGCCACCGGGCTTAAGTACGCGTGACAACTCCGCCATGGCGCCGACGTCGTTCGGAATGTGTTCGAGCACCTCAGAACATATGACGCGATCAAAGGTGGCGTCGGCGAAAGGCAGGTTCAACGCGTCGCCTTGAATGACGGCGACGCGAGTGTCGGCTTCACTGAGCTCACCCGCCTCCACCATCGCGGCGAAAGTTCCCAGAACACCGTCGACTTCATCAACGCCCGCGTCGAGGGCAACCACGTGCGCCCCACGGCGAGCGGCTTCATAAGCGTGTCGACCAAAGCCGCAGCCCAAATCCAAGATGCGGTCTCCCGCCTTGAGACCGAGCAGGTCGTAGTTAGCGGTCAACATCAGTCAAAACTCATTGAGTCCGGCAGCGCCGTGGCGCTGAGAATGGCGTCGTAGCAAGCGGCTGTTCCGCGCGCCGTGACCTGCCAGGTAAAGCGTTCGATTACCCGCTCACGTCCGGCGGTCCCAATTCGTTCGCGCATTTCAGCGTCATCGAGCAGCGTGCGAACAGCAGCGACCAACGCATCGGGATTGTTGGGTTCTACTAACAGTCCGGTCTCCCCGCTCGTTCCCACCACCTCGGGTAGTGCGCCTCCCGTCGTTGCAACCACGGGCACACCGCAACTCATGGCTTCAATTGCGGGCAGCGAGAAACCTTCATAGAGACTGGGAACTATGGCGACTTCGGCCTCGCCGTAGAGCCGAGCGAGTTCCTCATCCGATACACCCGAAATCGTCGTGACGATGTCATTGAGCCCGAGCCGATTCATCGTGGCCGCCACGCGACCCTTCGGGCGAGGCTGGCCAATGACGACTAACTCCACGTCGCGTTCCACGCGCAACTTGGCAATTGCCTCGAGTAACGGCACGAGGCCCTTCATGGGCACGTCCGAACTCGACGTCACCATCAGGCGACCCTTCTTTTTAACGACGTCGTCGTAGGGGCGAAACACTTCGTGATCTACGCCCACTGGAACCACGGTCATCCGGTTCAGCGGAACCTTCATTTGGGCATTGATGTCGATTTTCGAGTTGTGCGACACCGTTAACAGCGCCGGCAGCGTCTGCGCGACGCGCACCTGCATGCGCAAGAAGCCAAACCATCGACGGGTCGTAAACCGGTTCCACGCACTCTCGGCGTGATCGAGCGCAATCGAGCGGTCCACGGTGATCGGGTGATGAAGTGTCTCGAGCAAGGGCCAACCGTCTTTGACGAGACCCACTATTCCCGTGCCGAGGCACTGGTTGTCGTGAACAATGTCGAACTCGTGTCGACGAGATCGCAAGATCTTGCGAATGCGCAACGAATACGCCAAGGGCTCGCCGAATCCGGCGCTCATCATGACGAGAAACTCCACCCAGTCCGGCCAGGACGTGAATTCGCGGCGAGCCGGAATCCGAAAGGGATCCGGATCGCGGTACAGATCCATTCCTCGAACGGGGGTGAATCCCACGCCCTCATCAATCTCGGTCCACGGAGGCCCCGAAAACACCTCCACGCTGTGGCCCAGTTGGACCAGTTCACGCGTTAGGTGTCGGGTATAGACACCTTGGCCACCGCAACGCGGATTACCGCGGTAGATCAAAAAAGCAATTCGATGTTTGCCCGGTTGGGCCGCCGCGGGCGCCACTCGCTCGGGAATGGCGATGGTGCGAGATCGAGCCCAGGAGGCCTTGGTATCAGCGATGGTTTCAGCAATAGAACGGGACACGGAGGCAAACTCGATTCGAATTCAGTAGTTCACTATTCTCGCACCCCTCACCAGGGGGCACAAATAGGTCGTGACCCGCCCATATAAGCATTGGTAAGGGGCCAACGCAGATCGCTAGCCTGAGCCCTATGGATTTGACCTACCCCCCTGAAGCTGAATCGTTCCGTACCGTCATTCGAAGCTGGCTCGAAGAAAATCTCCCCGATGGCTGGTTTGAGCTGGGCTTCAAAATGACCGACGAGGAACGCAAAACCTTCAATGAGCAGTGGGTACAAAAACTCTACGGCGGCGGATGGATCTGCGCGGGCTGGCCCGTTGAGTACGGCGGCAAGGGACTCACTCTCTTGGACCAGGTAGTGCTGAACGAGGAGTTCGCGCGGGCGGGTGCACCGCTTCGCGCTGACTTTTTTGGCGACACCCTGGTCGGCCCGACCAT
>JANXTQ010000081.1 GCA_025352305.1 Actinomycetes bacterium | reverse complement strand
CGAGGCGCCCCTTGGTGGATGCGTCAAGACGCAGATCGCCGACTTGAATCAACACTCCACCGAGCAGGCTCGGCTCGGTAACAACCTGCAGTTCAACGGAGTGACCCGTAATCACTTCCAGGGAGGCAACGAGAGCGGCTTTAGCGTCGTTGTCTAACTCACGAGCGGACCACACTCGCGCCACACGCCAGTCGCGCGCGCGAGCGGTGTAGTCAACGAGGTAGTCAAGAGTTCCAACGACGTCGCGGGGACGTCCGCCTTCTACGACGTACAGCGCGAGGCGCAAACTCGCGTCGCTGACCTTGCCAGTAAGAAGCGAGCGCACGAGTTGGATACGACTGTCGAGCGCGGCGTCGCGGTCAACGAGAATGCGGCGCAACTCGAGATTGGATTCAATAGTGCGCGCCCAACGAAACAGGTCATCTTCTACGTCTACGAACTGTTCGGTCGCGAGATCTTCCAAAACGGCATCAGCGAAACCAGCGACGCGCTTGCGGGCCGAAAGCAGTGACAACGGTGTTGAGACGTACGGTTCGGGGCGCGAGTGCGCGAGAATGTTGAACGTCAATTCGTTCAGAACCTTCGGCAGATCCTGACCCGCCGAGACACGAGCGGCGTAAGCAGCGAGACGAACAACCATGTCATCGACTTTGCCCGTGAGCAGTTCACGTAGTACCGCCGAGCGCGCCGGCGGCGCAATTGCCGTGTCGGTCAGGGCTGCTCGTAGGTCTCCACGGGTTTGAATCGTGGCGTCGACGGTCTCGAGTTGATCCGCAGCAATGCGCAACTGGTCATCGCTACTGCTGCTCACCAGAGCGGCGGCATATCCCTCGAGCTTCGGCAACATTATTAGCGACCAGCACCCTTTTGGGCTTGCTCGTTCAGCGTCGCCACGGCGTCACGTACGAGATCTTGGTGGGCGTTTTGGTCCACTTCGCGACCAACGATCTTGCTCACCAGTTCAAAGACAATCTCACCAATTCGTGCCGACGCCTCGTCAACGGCGCGCTGGCGAATAGCGGACACCTCGTTGGCAGCAGCGCTCACGATGCGCTCGTACTCCGCTTGACCACGAGTGGTCTGTTCGGCCTTGACCTGATCGGACGTTGCCTGAGCGTTGGTGACAATGTCGCGGGCCTGATTGCGCGCGTCATTGAGCAGTACTTGGCGCTCGTCGCCGGCAGCTGCGGCCTCGGCCTTGGCCTGATCGGCGGCCTCGAGCGACGTACGAATCTTGTCCTGACGATCTTCGAGCGCCTTGTTAAGGGGCGGCAGGATGTACTTCGCGGCCAGTATCAATATGACCAGCACGACAACCAGCTCAACTACGAAGGTGCCGTTTGGAAGTAGGAAGACGGATTCGGCGATCATGACGCGACTCTCTTTGACTAGGTAGACGGTGAGCGGAGCCGGCTCCGCGAGCGGAGCCGGCGTCCAATCGAACTACTGCTTCTTGAAGACGTAAATAAATACGACCATGAACAGCAGGTTGATGAAGTACATAGCCTCCACCAGTCCTACCGTCAGGAAGAAGTACTGACGGGCCTTGCCCTCAATTTCGGGCTGACGCGCGATGGCAGCAATTGTCTGACTACCGGCGAGACCGTCTCCGACGGCGGCGCCAATGGCGCCACCACCGAGGGCGAGTCCGCCTCCGACGAGTGCGCCCGCGGTGCGTACCGCGTCACCGATGCTGCTGCTGTTGGGTGCCATTTGTTTATTCCTCCTGGGTTGGATTAGTGCGAGGTCTCAAGCACGAGGTCGGCCGTTGCGGGCGCCGACACGGGTGCGGGGTCGTGCGATTCGTCGTGACTCATCGCCATTCCCATATACAGAATTGTTAACAACATGAAGATGTAAGCCTGGATCGCGCCAATGAACAGGTCGAAGGGCTTCCACACAATTTCGCCGACTGGCACGATGTAGATCGGCAACAACGTCGTCATGACGAGCACCATGAGTCCACCGGAGAACATGTTTCCGAAAAGTCGAAAGGTCATGGTAATCGGCTTGGTGATCTCTTCAATGACGTTGATTGGAGTGAGCGCGAGGTAGGGCTGGCGGTAGTGACGGAAGTAACCGCCGAATCCACGCGCACGAAACGACTCAAAGTGCACCCAGACAATGACGAGCAACGCCATCGCGAGCGGCAAATTCACGTCACTGGTCGGAGGCGGAAGTAGTTCCGCGCTGCTGCCGGGGTGAAAAGCGGTGGGTATCAGGCTCAACCAGTTAGAGATCAAAATAAAGAGAAAGAGCGTGACGCCAATGGGCACGAAACGCTTGTACTTGGGGCCGATCGCGGACTCGGCGAGACTGCCGACAATGTCGGTCATGATGATTTCGAAGATCAGTTGCAGCTTTCCCGGCACGCCACTGGTCGCCTTGCGACGCACGGCGAAACCCAGAGCCAAAAATACCAGAGCCGCTAAAACGGTCGACGCGGCAATGTCACCGTCGACCTTCAGCCCGAAGAGACTGATCATCGGGTGTACGCCGACGGAGATGGACTTCGCGGCCCACAGCGTCCTCACTCAGTTCCTCCTTGGGTCGCGACGACACGAAAAACGTTCGCCACGAAAACGATTTGGTACAGCACAAGCCCTGCCACAATACCTATTCCGAGCGGTGGGCTAATCACGAAGCCCACGAGCACAATCGCCGTCATCAGAGCGAGGCGGCTGATGGTGCGCCCGCCTAGTTGGCGCCGAACGGCTTTGGTTGACTGTTCACCGTTGGTTTCGACTTTGGCGACCTGGCGGTCCAAAAATCTGAGGTTGACAATGGCCAGACCCAGTCCGGCCGCGACGCCCAAAGCACCCAGTGGTGGGGCGATGAACAGTGCAACGACGAAACCCACGGCTCCGACGAGCAACGCCGAAACGGTCGTTCGGCGCAGTAGGCGCGGCAAAGTATCGGGGGAGAGATTTTCGAGCATTGAGAGGGGTCTTTACAGCCAACGGCGAACGAGCTTTAGGACGCTCATTGTGCCGGCGGCGACCCCCAACAGTAGTCCAATCAGTAGGCCCCACGGCGAAATCGACCACGCGCTGTCGGCCCATAGACCCGCGAGCACTCCCAGCGCGACGCACATTGCAATGCTGGTGCCGAGTGCGGCGAAGCTCGCCAGTCCGGGCAGATCTTTGGTGGGTTGATGAAAGCGAGCCGGGTCAATGGGCACTGCGGGCTGGTCGTCATCGTCGAAGGCCGAATTGCTCATGAAACGCTGCTGTCAACGGGTTCTTCGGGCGCATCGGAGGTGTGTGGCTGGAGCCCGGGGTGAAACCAGGTGTACAGCGCAATGGCCATTAACGCCACCCCGAAGGGGATAAAGACATTGACCGTGGGCCAAAACAGCGGGAACAGGACGAACGCACTGAGCAGTGCCGTCCACAGCCACAAGATCGCCACCGTGCGCCGATGACCGTGACCGAGACGCATGAGGCGGTGATGAATGTGGTTCTTGTCGGCCGTGTGAAAGCCCTGACCCGAAGCGGTTCGACGCACAAAGGCGAGCACCGCATCAATGAGTGGCACGCCCAAGATGAATGCGGGGATGAACAGCGGGGCAAAAAAGAAGAAGGTGACGCCGGTGGTGGGCGGAGTTCGTCCCCCAATGACCATCGTGGACGCACTCATCAAGAGCCCGAGCATTAACGCTCCGGCGTCTCCCATAAACAGGCGTGCGGGATGAAAATTGTCGGGCAGAAATCCGAGGCAGATGCCGCACGTGATCGCCGCAATAAGTGGTCCGACGTTGGTACTGGGTAAGAGACCCAAATCCTCCAACCTCAGGCCGTAAATGCACAAGGTGCCTGAAGCAATGGCCACGATTCCGCCAGCGAGTCCGTCGAGGCCGTCAATCAAGTTGATGGCGTTAGAGAGAGCGAAAACCCAAATAGCGGTGATCAGCGGAAGAATTGAAGGGCTCAGCACGATGAATCCG
>JANXTQ010000079.1 GCA_025352305.1 Actinomycetes bacterium | reverse complement strand
CGCGGCCCAGGAGCTGCACCTGCGCGGACACGCAGTTGTGGTGCTGGTCGGTCGAACCGACGAAGACAAGGTGGCCTTGGTCGCAGCAACTGATGGCTCCCATGACGCAACGGCTCTCGTTAAATCATTGGCCGTCCACGTCAATGGTGGAGGCGGCGGTTCGCCGACGCTGGCACTCGCGGGAGGGCGAAATCCTGACGGCATTGAGGCGGCACTCAGCGCGGCGCGCGCGAGCGTCGCTTGAGCTCGATGGGTCGCGTGGTCGCAATTGATCCCGGCACCAAGCGAATTGGCGTTGCGGTATCAAATTCAACGAGATCACTGGCCTTTCCTCGCACGAGCATCGATGCCGGACCGTTAGCGATCGCACAAATTGCTCAGATCGTCAGTGAGGAGAGTGCCGATCTCGTCGTCGTGGGACGCCCGGTGTCTCTCAGCGGCACCAGCACACCGAGTACTGATCTGGCCGATGAATTCCGGCGAGAGTTGAGTGCCGTGCTCGCTCCGATTGAAGTAGTGGACTGCGACGAACGATTCAGCACCGTCACTGCCAGTCGGGCACTGCGCGATGCAGGCGTTCGCGCTCGGGACCAACGAGAACTCGTCGATAGCGCCGCCGCCGCAGTTTTGTTGCAATCCTTTCTGGACGCTCATGAAACGTAAGACTTTGCGCCGACTCGTGATGGGCGCCGGCGTCGTTGCGCTGATTGTTATTGCTTGGATGTACAGCCAGATCGAGCCGTTTGGCGGCCACGGAAAAAATGTGGTGGTGCAGGTAACGACGGGCGAAACAGTCGGTCAGTTGGGCGCGACGTTGCAGCGCGATCACGTGATTGGTTCCTCCTCGCTCTTTCACGTCTACGCCTCAATATTCGGATCCCCGATCGGGCGTCCGGGCTACTTTCAAATCCACCAGAACTCCTCGTACTCTGAAATTCATAACGTTTTCAAGAAGGCTCCCGCACAATTAGTTGTTGTGTCGGCCGGAAACACGATTCGTGAAGTCGCCCTGAATCAAATCGCCCCGCAACTCGGCAATCACTTTGCCAGCCGATTTATCATCGATGCCAAAGATGCCTCCGTTGCAAGTGCATGGAACCCCGCACACTCACTGGAGGGCTTGATTGGAACCGGCCTGTACGTGATTACGCCGGACGAAACGCCATCACAACTCGTCGCAGCCATGCAGGGCCGGTTCATTCGCCAAGCTCGTTCGGTCGGTTTGACTCCCCAGTCGACCGTGCACGCTTTGAACGCATACCAATTGATCATTGCGACGTCCATTGTCGAAAAAGAGGGTTACTACCCGAAGAACATGTCCAAGGTCGCAAGGGTCATCGTGAATCGATTGCACCGTGGGGGCGGTCTGCAGATGGACTCCACGATTCTCTACAGCCTGGGGCTCGATGGGGGAACCGTTACTCACGCGATGTTGCAGATCGACTCTCCCTACAACACGTACTTGCACGCGGGACTAACCCCCACACCGATCTGTGCGGTGTCGACGATTGCCCTGCGAGCGATGCTTCATCCCGCGTCGGGCAACTGGCTCTACTTCACGTTGATCAGCAAAGACGGTACGGAGGCGTTTGCCCATACTTTTGCTCAGCAGTTGAAAAATGAGCGCATCGCTGCGTCACGAGGTTTGTAGTGAGTTATCGCTTAGGTGTCGTAGGCTCTCCAATTGTTCATTCGCTGACTCCTCGACTGCACCGAGCCGCCCTGGACCACTGGGACCTGGTGGGATCCTCAGAAGCAATCGACGTGGGAATTTCTCAGGTGGCCGACGTCGCTCAGCTCATGGAGAGTTTCTACGGCCTCTCAGTGACCATGCCGCTCAAGGAGTTGGTGGTTTCGCTCTGTGAGAGCTTGGACGAAACGGCGCAGCGCGTGGGGGCTGTCAATTCACTGTGCAAACAAAACGGAACTTTGATCGGTCGAAATTTCGACGGCCAGGGTTTTGTCGATGCCCTCAGGACGGACATGGGCATGGACGTTCGCGATCGGATCTGCATCGTGCGCGGATCGGGCGGCTCGGCCAAGTCCATTGTCGACGCCCTAGTCAGTGCACAGGCATCTCATGTTGCGTTGATCGCTCGAAACAGACCAATGGCCGAGCAGATCCAACGCAACTACGGAGCGATCACCGTCAATCCCGACTCACTGGATGACGTCGCTCTGATTGTCAATACAGTTCCCTACGTGCAGGGGGCCGCGGTGGAACTATCAGAACCGCGCATTGCGTGGAGCGATGACGCCGTGGCGATCGACGTGGTGTATTACCCCCAACAAACTCCGTGGTTGAACGAGCATCACCTTGCTCATCGACGCACGGGCAACGGTCTGGCCATGTTGGTCCACCAGGCTCGTCATCAACTCGAGTGGTGGTTTCAAAGAGAGATCGACGCCTCGGTCCTGTTTTCGGCGGTGACGCAGTGAGAACGCCGCTGTTGATCCCTCGCGTGGAACGTTCCGAGACCGTCGACCGCACTTTGATGGTGAGCCTGATCGCTCTCGGGATCGTTGGAGTGTCGGTAATTTTCAGCGCGACTCGACGACCGCTCCAACAGGCCGGCTACAACCCCTATTACTACTTGGAACGTCAACTCATCTGGGTGGTACTCGGAATTACCGTGATGTTTCTCATCTCTCGCATTGACTACCGCCGATTCGAAATTGCGACGACGTTGATTTACGTGGGAAGCCTGGCGAGTTTGCTCGGGGTGTACGTGCTCGGATCATCGCAACTCGGCGCGACGCGGTGGTACGTAATTGGACCACTACAGATTCAACCCAGTGAGTTCGCCCTGCTCGCCGTGATCTTGGCAATGGCTACCTACTGCGGCCGGCGACCCGACGGACTGTCGAATTTTGACGTGCGTCGAATGTTGTTGATGTCCTGTTTTCCGCTCGGACTCATTGTCTTGCAGCCTGACCTCGGAACGGCCATCATCATGTCGCTCGTGGTCGGAGTCATGTTGGTGATCGCCGGCAT
>JANXTQ010000059.1 GCA_025352305.1 Actinomycetes bacterium | reverse complement strand
ACCGCAGCGAAGTGGTGCGTTTGCGTGAAGCGGGCGTTGACGTAACGTCCGCGCTGAATTTGTGGCTCGCCGAAACCGATCGCAGCCGCGTGATTGGCGTAACGGGTACCAAGGGAAAATCCACGACTACCTCGCTCATTACGTTCTTTCTCTCCGCGCTCGGACTTGACGCCCACAGTGCTGGCAACATTGGCGATCCACCGTACGACAGCGATTTCGCGACGTCGGGCTGGGTGGTCCTCGAGATATCAAGTTTCCAATCGGTCGATCTCGAAAACGCACCGTGCATCGTCGTCGTAACGGCCCTCGGCGCCGACCACTTGGACTGGCACGCAACGCTCGAGCAGTACCACGACGACAAGCTCTCAGTCACGCGAGCAGCGGGTGAACACGTCACTCTCACCACGAGCACGGTGCGTTCAGCCGTTACGCAGTCCTTACTGGGAGGAGAAGTGCGAACCGTCGACGAAACCGACGCAGATCTGGCCCACGCACTCGGCCTCTTGGGTGACCACAATGCGCTCAACGTGCAACTCGCGCTCGAAGCGGTGTCGACGGTGACGGGTGAATTAGTAGCCGAAGTTCGACGTGCCGTGATTGAACGAGCTGGCGATTTTTCACCGTTGCCGGGTCGATTAACTCTCATCCGATCACTCAATGGTCGCCGCTACGTTGACGATGGTCTCGCGACGGCTCCGCTTCCCACGATCGCTGCTCTAGCGGTATTTGCTGAAGAGGACGTGGCACTAATTGTGGGCGGTCACGACCGGGGCGTTGACTACAGCGACTTAGCGCAAGCGGTCGCTTCACGACTCCACGACACCACGATCATCACGATGCCCGAGGCCGGAGAAAGAATCGCTCGAGCGATTGCACAGCGCGCTTCCGTCAACTGCATCGAAACTCAGAACATGAACGATGCCGTCCAGGCCGCACGCGGCGCACTGGAACACGGTGGAGTTGTCCTGCTGTCGCCCGCGGCACCGAGTTTTGGTCAATATTCGAACTGGCGAGAACGATCCGACGACTTTGCGCGCGCCGTCACTGCACTGGCCGACTGATTCGATTTTTTCCTCGTCACACGGTGCAGTGAGTGACGTCAATATGCTGTGCCGCGGCGCCGAGCAATGACGTGCGTCGCTCATCCCACTGCGCCAGAAGTTGACGCGAAAACCGCGCCTCGAGAGCCATCACCGTGGCCGCACCGAATAACAAATCGGGGGCCAAATCAGGTTCGGCGTCGATGAGCCCTCCGACCAAGCGTTCTTTCGCAATCACGGCGTGCTCGGCATCGGCCACAACGTGAACGTCGTAAAAACGTCGTCCGGCTGGGCTCACGCCTAGGCGACGTAGGGCGTTGCTGTAGCGACCCATTGGCTCGACGGACGTCATTTCAAAGACGGCCAAGTGACCAACGAGGGCCCCGCGCCAACGTCGGTGCAGAGCAAACATGGAGACCAAGTTGACAGTTGCCAAAGTAAAGCCGGGAATGACGTCCACGTACGAGCCGTAGCGCGCATCCAGACCTAACTCAGACATCGTGCGCGCGAAAAGTTCAGAGTGCATTTGGCCCGGATCTCCGCTGCCGTATTCGTCAAACTGGACTTGGAGCATGGCCGCCTTCGCCGGACCGCTGAGGCGAGGAATCGCGAAGGTGTGCGGATCAGCTTCTTTCAGTTGGTACGCGGACCGGTGAATGCAGAACTCTCTCATTTGGTCGAGTGATCCCTGCGTGCTGAGGTAACTAGATAGCGACGGACCGTTCGAATTCGAAATGAGTTCCACGAGGCGGTTCGCTACTGACTCCGTTCCCGAAAGTCCCCGCAACGACGGTGCAACGCACTCGTCGCGAAGGCGTCGTTCAAAACACTTTTCGAGCTGGGCGCGAAAACTCAGCAACTGCGGATCCCATTCCCAGCCCGGATCAGCGATGCCCGAGTAGTGCAGTTCGTAACAGAGATACAGAGCCAGTTGAAAGTCGTCGTCGCTGCTCTCGTTAACAACTTGCGCCGTAGGTGTCGCGCCAAAAGTTCCGGGGTTGCCCCTGAACGCGCTGAGTACCGCATCGCTCAGAGGTCCGCGAGGCGAGGGAAGAACGTTCCACTGACGAAGGTGGGTCGTTTCGTCGTTCGAGAAGTGGCACCGAAGGTCGTTGTCGACGTCCGGTGCCACTTCTCGCGGTCCACTACTCGGGGCAGA
>JANXTQ010000050.1 GCA_025352305.1 Actinomycetes bacterium | reverse complement strand
AAACTCCAACTGATCCAGCTTGGTAACGCCATCGACCACTTTGGCAATGGCCTCAGTGAACTCCGCCACAATGGACTCAATCGTCATGCCCGTGTCTTCCACGGCGTCATGTAATAGGGCCGCCGCGACGGTCGTTTCGTCCAGGCCCAATTCAGCGACAATGGTCTCAACCGCTATGGGATGCGTGACGTACGGCTCACCGGTTCGGCGAAGTTGGCCCTCGTGGGCAATAATCGCCGAGATTCCCGCCCGACGGATGAGTTCGGCGTCACCGTCGGGATGGTGCTCGCTGAAAGTAGCGATCAGTGGGTTGAGCAGAGAGTCGAGCGCTCGCGCGTTCGAACTCGGGCTCGAGACGCTGACCATGGGGTCAGCCTACCGGTCGACTATCGCCGTTTTTGCTTACGCGCCTTGGGAGTAACGGTGCTGGGAGCGACGTTGAGGCGCCGGGTCGCACTGCGCACCGAACTCGCGCCGTCTGCTCCGAGCGCCGCAGCGGCGGCCGGAGTCATGGCATTTCGTGTAGTTACGCGTCGCGCCAAGTCGCGGTATCGAGGCTCGCGCTCTTTTAGAACTGCGAGCAGAGGACTGGCAATAAAAATTGACGAGTACGCCCCGCTCATGAGTCCAACGAACAGTGCCAGTCCGTAGTTCTGAAGAGTCGTCGCACCGAGAAGCTCGGCTCCAATCAGCAGCACCGCGAGCACCGGCATGATGGCGACGAGTGACGTATTGATTGAACGAGCCAGTGTTTGGTTCATTGAAAGATTGACCATGTCCGAGTAACTCAACACGCCACTATTGAGTACCCCGCGCGAATTGTCTCGAACGCGGTCAAAGACCACGACCGTGTCGTAGAGCGAATATCCAAGAATCGTCAGGATGGCAATCACCGTGTCCGGGGTGATCTGAAAGCCCAAGAGGGAATAAACCCCCAGCGTGACTAACAGGTCGTGGACCATGGCAATAAAGGCGGCCATTGCCATCTTCGGTTCAAAGCGAGCCGAAATATAGATCAGGACCGCAACAAAAAATGCCAACAGCGCCCACAGCGCACGTTGGGTGACCTGGCCACCCCACGTGGGACCCACGGTGTTAGACGAGACCTGATCGGGCGTCGTGTGAGCGAGCGTGGCGAGTGCTTGACGAACCTTGGTTGACTGAGCTTTTTGTGCATCCGAGCTCAGCGCATTGAGGTCCGCTTCGACGTTGATGGTTCGTCCGGCCAAAATGTAAACCACCGGCTGGTTGAGCCCGGCCGCGGTGACCGCGTTCACCGCCTGAGTTTGGGTGACGTTCTTCGCGGTCACCTGCCACGAATTACCGCCCTTGAAGTCAATGCCCAGATTGAGACCACGAATGCCGAGCGACAGCGCACCCGCGAGAATAATGACGGCGGAAATAAGGAACCACGTTTTACGTCGTCCGACGAAATCAATAGCCGTGAGACCCCGGTACATGCGGGTAAAGGCGTTCAAATGGACTTCGCTGTTTACGGTGTTATCACTCACTAGGTACCCCGGAGCCGAGTCCCGCCGACATTGACAACAGTGATCGAGACTGCACGCCTTCGCGACGACCAAGCAACATAACCAACGGACGCGTGAAGTACCACGTAATCACAATGTCCATCAAGGTCGAGAGTCCGAGGAAGAAGGCAAAGCCCCTCACGGAGCCAACAGCAATGAGATACAACAAGACGGCCGCGAGCAAACTCACGAGGTCGGCCGCCAACACCGTTCGCCACGCTGAGCGAAACCCTCGGTCAACCGAGGTACGCACGGTGCGACCGGCTCGAGTTTCGTCCTTTAATCGTTCGAAGTAGACAATGTAACTATCAACGGTGATTCCAATAGACACAATTAATCCGGTGACACCAGCCAAATCGAAACTCGGTGCGAGTGACGTGTGGCCGAGACCCGAAATGATGGCCCACAACAGTGCTCCGGTAACTCCGAGGCCGAGAACAATGATCATTCCGAGCGCTCGGTAGTAAGCAATCGTGTAGAGCAGTACGAGCAAAAGACCCGCGATACCGGCGCCGAGTCCCGCAATCAGGGCACTGTGACCGAGCGTTGGCGAAACCGTTTGGCTGGTCTCGGCGACGAGGCGTACCGGCAGTGAGCCGAACTGCATCGCCAAGGCCAAGTTCTTCGCGCTCGCTTCGGTGAAACTTCCCGATATTTGACCGGTCCCGGCGAAGGAGGTGAAGCTCGACTGCGTCGGCTGAATCAAGGGTGCTGATTGAACAACGCCATCAAGTTCAATGGCGACGAGTTGATGAAAATTGGCTTGCGCGACGCGGTCCCACGCGGGGCTTCCCGACGAGGTCAACGTGTAGTTCACGACCCACTGATTGAGTTGGTCGAGTGCGGCATTGGCGGTTTTAACGGCTGTTCCGTACAGCTGAGCGGGACCGAGCACGTACCTCGTGGAGGGCGAGTTAAGTAGCGGGAGAATGACCGAATTATGGGCGTTGTCATTCTTCGCAAGTGTCGTGGCGATCTTGACGAACTGACTATCGGGGAGTATTGAATTTGAATGGAAACCGTTCGACGAACCATCGGGCGTTACCCCCAGATTCGCCTGGGTGTAGGCACTGGCGGGGGCGCATTTGGGCACCACGAGCGCCGGCACTTCATGGGTTCCGTTCGCCGCGAGACACAAAACGGGGCGAAAAAGCAACTGAGCGGTTTGACCAATGGTGTCCAAAATTGATTGGGCATTCTTCACGCCCGGAACAGAAACGACGACATCGTTGTTCTGTAGGTTGACTTGCGCTCCGGAAACACCGAGACCGTTGACGCGGCTGGAGAGAATTTGGGTTACTTCGACCATGTTTGCGTGGCTCGTGGGGTGAACGGGTTTATAGACCACGGACAGTCCACCAGCAAGGTCCAGTCCCAATTTCGGCGACCAACCCGCAACCAGGGTGGCAAAGAGCGACCCGAACGATATGACGAGGGTCAGCGCCAAACTAAGAATCAGGCTCCGTCGCGGAGCCGGTCCGACGGGCATCAGTGCTGGTCTCCCGATGAGTCGTCACTCGAAGTGTCTGACTCGGGGGCCACCGTAGGCTCGACGTACTTATTTGCAATGGCGCGCGAAAGAAACTGCAGTTCGGTTCCCCCGTCGGTTTTAAGGGTAACGATGTCGGCTTGCATGCTCGTCACGGTCCCGACGAGTCCGCCAATGGTTACCGCGCGATCTCCGACCTCAACTCCGCGCGCTTCAGCACGTGCCGCCTTGGTTTTCTTCTGGCGTGGACGCAAATACAAGAAGTAAATGGCCGCGTAGGCCGCGATGACTATGAAGAGAAGGTAACTCCCACCGGAACTCTTCTTGGCCGCCACCATGAGCAGTTCGGCAGTTAACAACATTCGATTTCCTTCGTCTTCGGTCGGAAGGAACCTTACTCGCTCAACTGAGCCGGACTACAACAGTCCCCCGCCTGGACGCTGAATTCCGAGGTGCGAAAAGGCGCGATCCGTGGCTATTCGACCCCGCGGACTGCGTATCAGCAAGCCCTCGCGAATGAGAAACGGTTCGTACGCTTCCTCAATCGTGGTGGGCTCTTCTCCGCACGCGTGAGCCAGCGTAACGAGGCCCACGGGCTGTCCCGCGAACTGCTGGCAGAGCAGGCCAAGAATCTGTCGATCGACCTTGTCCAGGCCGTACTCGTCGACCCCAAAAAGCTCGAGAGCGCGCCGTGCGCGTGGCCCATCAATACTCGACACTCGATCCACTTGAGCCACGTCGCGCACGCGGCGCAGCAATCGGTTGGCAATTCGTGGCGTGCCTCGACTGCGTCGAGCAATCTCACCGGCGCCGTCATCGTCAATGTCGATATGTAAGAGACCCGCCGAGCGCGTCACAATCGAACGAAGTTCATCGTCCTCATACAAATCAAGGCGGCCGACGAAACCGAATCGGTCGCGCAAGGGTGCAGCAACCAGTCCCGTTCTCGTGGTCGCTCCCACCAATGTAAACGTGGGCAGTTCGAGTCGAATAGAACGTGCTGAGGGACCGCGCCCGATCATGACGTCCAGGCGCCGATCTTCCATGGCGGGATAGAGAACCTCTTCAACGGAGCGGTGGAGTCGGTGGATCTCGTCAATAAAGAGCACTTCACCTTCTTGCAAATCAGTCAGCAGAGCCGCGAGGTCTCCCGGGCGAGACAGCACCGGGCCGGACGTGATGCGAAGTCCGACGCCCATCTCGCTCGCCACAATGGACGCCAAGGAGGTTTTTCCGAGTCCGGGCGGGCCGGCAAACAACAAATGATCGCTCGGTTGATTACGTTCTCGCGCAGCCTGCAAGACAATGCGTAAATGTCCAACGAGATCGCGCTGGCCGACAAAATCATCGAGAACCGTCGGGCGAAGACTCGCTTCGTCCATACGTTCGAGCTCATTGAGCACTTCGGGAGCCACCACGGGAGCAGTACTGGCTAAGGGCGTTTCTCTTCTACTCACTGTCGTCCCAACTGTCGCAAAGCTATCCGGAGAGCTCCTGCGTCATCGCTGGGCAGTTCCACGTCATGAAGCGCCGTTTTGATTTCGTTCGAGCTATAACCCAACTGGCGAAGAGCTCCGACCAGGTCCTCACGAACATCAACGGGTGCGACAACGCTGTCGAGAGTGGGAAGTTTTCCATTGAGTTCGAGGACCAGACGTTCCGCCGTCTTTTTGCCAATGCCCGGAACGCTCGCGATCTTTTTTACGTCTTGAGCCGCGACCGCCTGGGCTAACTGTTCGGGGGTAAATGTCGACAGCGCACCAAGTGCCGTGCTGGGCCCAACTCCGGGCGTCGTGAGCAACAACTTGAACGTCTCTCGTTCGTGCGATGTGGAAAATCCGAACAACACAATCGCGTCGTCG
>JANXTQ010000298.1 GCA_025352305.1 Actinomycetes bacterium | reverse complement strand
CTACTCGGAACCCAATCACGGATCGGATCTGGCGGGAGTTGAAACCAAGGGCCTCATCGACGGTGATGAGCTCGTCATCAGCGGACAAAAAATTTGGACCTCGGGGGCTAAGACCGCGAACATGATGTTCGTCATCTGTCGCACCGATGCGTCAAAGTCGAAACACCGCGGACTGTCCTACGTGCTCGTGCCCTTTAGTGAGGAGAACGGATTCACGATCCGTCCCGTGCGCCAGATGTCCGGTGCGGCGGAGTTCTGCGAAGAGTTCCTCGACGCCGCGCGGGCACCGCTGTTTAACGTGATTAATGGACTCAACAACGGCTGGGCCCCCGCGATGACGACGCTCGGATTCGAACGCGGCGGCAACGCGACGACGGCGCATCTCGGTTTCGAACAGGAACTGCGTGAGCTCATTGAGCTGGCCCAACAAAATGGCAAGTCAACAGATCCAGCGACGCGCCAAAAACTCGCCTGGTGTTTCACCCAGGTTCAGTTGATTCGCTACGGCGGACTACGTCTGTTGTCCAATCTCGCCGACGGTCGCCAGCCCGGTCCGGAGGCGTCAATATCCAAACTGCTGTGGAGTGAGTACCACCAAAAATTTGGCGAAATCGCGATAGACGTTGTGGGTCCGGCCGCGATGATTCGCCCCGGCGACGAGCAGTACGACACCACGTCGTGGCAGGACATATTTTTTGCCTCCCGCGCGGGCACCATTTATTCGGGCACGAGTCAGATTCAAAGAAACATCGTTGGTGAACGAGCCCTCGGACTTGGCCGAGAACCACTCGTCGAAAAAGGGTAAGTGAGATGAACGATCTCTGTGAGGGCCGCGTAGCAATTGTCACCGGCGCGGGGCGCGGTATCGGGCGCGGCGAAGCGATTGAGCTCGCACGTCAGGGTGCCAAAATCGTGGTTAACGACCTCGGAGGCGACATGGACGGCGCCGGTGGATCGAGCGCGCCGGCTGAAGCAGTCGCTCAGGAGATCCGCGATATGGGTGGTGATGCCGTGTCCAACGGCGACGACGTTTCTGACTGGGACGGCGCGGGCCGTCTCGTGGCGGCAGCCATTGATCACTTTGGTCGCCTCGACGTTCTCGTCAACAACGCCGGCATTTTGCGTGACCGCATGTTGGTCAACATGACTATTGATGAGTGGGACGACGTTGTGAAGGTTCACCTTCGCGGTACGTTCTGTCCGACGCGTCACGCTGTTGATCACTGGCGCGAACGATCAAAGGCCGGTGACGAGGTCAACGCACGCATTATTAATACGTCCTCCTCATCGGGCATTTACGGCAACGTGGGCCAGACGAACTACGGCGCCGCGAAGGCGGGAATAGCGTCGTTCACGGTTATTGCCGCTAAGGAACTGGCTCGATACGGCGTGACCGTCAACGCTCTAGCGCCCGGGGCTCGAACACGCATGACCGAGAAACTGATCAGTGCTCGTGGAACGAGCGACCCCGCTCCCGACGAGTTCGACGCCTCGCATCCCGACAACGTCGCACCCCTGGTGGCGTGGCTCGCCTCGCTCGAGTCCGCGAGCGTCACGGGTCGCGTCTTTAACGTCGCGGGCGGGCGAATTAGCGTCGCCGAAGGATGGCACGCGGGCCAACAGGTCGACAAAGGTGACCGATGGGAGTCAAGTGAACTCGGGTCGGTTGTTCTCGAGCTCGTCGCTAGAGCGGCACCGAACGCCGAAATGAACGGTCAGATACCGTGGCCGGACGATTCGCTGTAGTTATCAAAATATTTTCACGAGTGTCAAATAGGAGGAGGGCGTAGTGGCTGCCAAGGAGTTTCCGGTTGAGGCCGGACACATCATGATGTTCGCTCGATCGGTGGGTGATTTCAATCCCGTTTACGCTGACGCACAGATCGCTGGCAAAACTGAAGTGGCCGGCATCATTGCTCCGCCTACTTTCGTTCAATCGAGCGCCCAGTACGACGACGACTACCCGCTTCGTCCTCGACGCGGAGTCACGTGGTTTGGTTCGGGGCGAAGCGCCAGCGGGATTGCACCGTCGGCGCCGCGCGACGTCGAAGAAAAAGTCCACGCCGACACTGCGGCCCCGGCCCCGGCGCCAGCAGGTGGCACGGGTCTGCACGCTGAACAGCACTACGAGTATCACCGACCTCTTCGTGCGGGAGAACGACTCACCGTTTCATCGCACCCCGGCAAAACGTGGGAGAAGCAGGGTCGGCGCGGCGGACTACTGCAGTTCGCGGAGTCAGTGACCGAATACCGCGACGAAAGCGGCGAGCTCGTCGTAACGGCGCGAGCGGTCGGTGTCCGTACGGGCCAAACGGTGAAGGAGTAGTCATGGCGCTACGCACTGAAGATCTTCACGTGGGCCAGTCGCACGAAGTGGTCGTCGTCGACAATCTCACTCGAACCCAAATTGTCCAGTACGCCGGGGCGTCGGGGGATTACAACCCACTGCACACCGACGAAATCTTTGCAACCCAGGTTGCGGGATATCCGAGTGTTTTTGCGCACGGCATGTTGACCATGGGCATGACGGGGCGAATGTTGACCGACTACGTCGGTGACGGACGCCTTTTTGGATTCGGCGGTCGCTTTACGAATCAGGTATGGCCCGGAGACACCTTGACGGCATCGGCCACTGTTACGTCAATTGAGCAACGCGACGAGTCGTCGACGGTCTTTTTTGAGGTCGCTACGCGCAATCAGGACAACGTCATTGTTTTTTCTGGCACCGCTAGCGCGCGAATCGACTGAATCGCTGTTGTCTAAAGACGCGGGCTGGAAGAATTACTCGGTGAGCGAATTTGCGGTCCAAAGTTGGTCGGCTAACGACAAGCGATTCGGATCCGTGGTGTTGTCTCTTGCTCGATTCAACGTTGTGGTTCCCGCATGGGCGCGTCGCTCATGAGTACGCACTCGCATCACTCCGGCACGCACCATTCACACGTGGACCCCGCGGCAGATCGACGTTGGTTGTCGATCGCGCTCGGCCTCATTGTTGTATTCATGGCGGTGGAAGTCGCCGCGGGCTTTCTGATTCACTCCCTAGCGCTGTTGGCTGACGCGGGTCACATGATGAGCGACGCGGCCGCCCTCGCTCTCGCGATTGGCGCGAGCGTCCTCGCTCAGCGTCCCGCCACGACGCAGTGGACGTTTGGTTTCAAGCGAGCCGAAATACTGTCGGCGGCCATCAACGGAGTCGCCCTGTTGGTCGTGAGCGCCCTGGTGTTAATCAGTGCCGTAAATCGACTGGTGCATCCGAGTGTGGTGCGCGGATCTGTTCTCAGCGTCGTGGCCGCCGTTGGGGTGCTGGTCAATATTGTCGCGGTCCTCGTTGTGTCGAGAGCCAATGGGAAAAATCTGAACGTTCGCGCCGCGAGTCGACACCTGCTGACTGATCTTGCGGCATTTATTGGCACTTTGATTGCGGGCGTCATCATTACGACAACGGGATTTTCACGAGCCGACTCACTTGCTTCCTTGGTAGTGGTGGTGTTGATGCTCATTGCGGCGTGGTCGTTGCTGCGCGACTCCGGTCGAATTCTGTTGGAAGTCGCTCCTCGAGGGGTTGACCTCAATGACATTCGCCAGCATCTCTTAGAAATTGAACACGTCGTTGAGATCCATGATCTGCACGTGTGGGTGGTGACGTCTGATCTTCCGGCACTGTCGGCACACGTCGTGGTCGAGGACTCATGTTTCACCGACGGTCATGCTCCGCAAATTCTTGACCAGCTCCAGCACTGCCTGGCGGGGCACTTCGACCTCGAGCACTCCACGTTTCAACTGGAGGCGTTCGGGCACCGAGAACACGAAAAGACCGGACACTGACTGCTTCACTAAGGTCGGTGAGTGATCAATCCTGAGGATATAACTCGCCCCGCTCCCGTATTCAGTGGCGACGAAGCTGCAGTTAGTTACGCGATGCTCGACTACTTTCGCTCGACAATCGTGACCAAGTGCGTCGGGCTCAGCGAGAGTCAAATGCGACTTCGCCCGATTGTCCCGTCGACTCTCAGCTTGCTCGGCCTGCTTCGACACATGGCCGACGTTGAGCGGTACTGGTTTGGTTGGTTTGATGGCAACGAACCTGCGGCGTGGTATTCCAGTGACGAACGGCCCGACGACGACTTCGACGATCTTGACAGTGCGACGCTCGACGAAGTCGTGGCGTCGTTCTTCTTTGCTTGCGACGAGTCTCGCGAGATCTGTTCACGTTGGACCCTGGACGATCGCCGCACGAACGAAAAGCGATCTCGGGAGTACTCCTTGCGCTTTGTGGTGATCCACATGATTGAGGAGTACGCGCGACACTGTGGCCACGCGGACCTCATTCGCGAAGTCATCGACGGAACTACGGGGGCGTAAACGGTTTTGGCCGACCTCAAGCCTCCACGTCACAACAGCGATGAGCGCTCCACACTGGTGGGGCTGCTTCAGTACCAACGAGACTCAGTCATTCGAAAGGTGCACGGACTGAGCAGCGACCAAGCGACCTGGTCGCCGGTGGCGAGTGGCACCAGTGCGTTGTGGGTGCTGAACCATTTAGCAACAGCGGAGCAGTCGTGGATCCTCCAGCGTTTCGCCGGCGGTTCGGGCGACTCAGAGGTTCCACTGGCGCGTGATCTTTCAAGCGCGTGTGCGCGTTACGTTGAAGTCAGTGCCCGAGTTGACGCCGAAATTGCCTCACACGAATTGACTGAGCTCTGCACAACGCCCAGTGATGACGCCCCGGTTAACTTGCGCTGGATTCTGGCGCACCTGCTCGAAGAAACAGCGCGCCACGCGGGCCACCTCGATCTCATTACCGAAATGCTCGACGGACGAACTGGTCGATGAGCTAAGACGCGGTCCATTCGTACGAACGCGTCATCGTCGCAATGTCAATGCGGTAACCGTCGTAAAACTGTTCGCGTCCCAATGACTGAGCGATTTGATGTTCCGCATTCTCACGCCAGCGCTGCACGGCACTGTCTGACTCGAAGTACGAAACGGTGACCCCTCGGCGTGAGGTTTGGTCAAAGACGCTGACGTGTCGCAGATAGCCCGGCGTGCTGCGAACAAGAGAGTCCATGTTCGTGGCCCAAGATTCATACAGTTCGTCGTTGTCCACCCTTCGCGTTGAAGTAAATATGCATACGACTTCAGAGGACTGCGTCATGAGCAGATCGTATCGATCGAAGTAGATTTTGCTAAGGAGACAACGAGGGACTCGGTGAGCCACTACATTCGCGACGCTCGCGCCGGCGACGAACTCGATGTGGCGCAGGTGCACGTGCGTAGTTGGCTGTCGGCGTACGCCGGACTTATTGACGCATCGTTTCTCGCCACACTCTCTGTTTCGGAACGAGCCCGTCGTTACCGCTTTGGCAGCACCGTAACCAGTGCACCTCGGACTCGACTCCTTGTTCGCGATGAGGCCATCGTTGGTTTTGCCACGACCGGGGCCAGTCCCGACGAACCCGATGACGGTGTTGGTCAGTTACTCGCGATGTACGTTGATCCACCATTTTGGCGTTCCGGCGCCGGCACCGGTCTCATGGCTGATGCGCGTCTTTGCATGGGCGAAATGGGATTTGCGCGCGCAACGTTGTGGGTGCTGAACGGCAACAGTCGCGCAATTGGCTTCTACGAACGAGATGGTTGGACGCTGGACGGGATATCTCGCGATGAGAATTGGGGCGCCGTAATACTGCACGAGCACCGCATGAGCACGTCGTTGTTCCCCGTCGCTGCAGCGTGACACGACGAGCGGTGTCGAGCAGGTGGTCCATTGACCAACCCTGCGTGCCTAATCTTTCGACGTGACGGTGATACGCGAGTACCAGTTTTCGGATCAAAGTGATGTCGTTCAACTCTGGCACGACTGTGAACTGATTCGACCACCTAGCGATCCGGTGATTGATATTGAACTCAAGATTCGCCATGACCCCGGACTCTTTGTCGCAATTGATGACAGTCAGATCATCGGCACGGTGATGGCGGGCTACGACGGACATCGAGGTTGGATTAACTACCTTGCCGTTTCGCAGCGGTACCGGCGAAGCGGACTCGGCACACGACTGCTTCAACGAGGCGAAGAGTATCTCGCCGGTGCCGGATGCGAGAAAATCAATCTCCAAGTTCGACGCGCCAATCTCGATGTTGTGAGCTTTTACTCTCGTGCGGGCTACGTGGCTGATGATGTGGTGTCGTTGGGTAAGCGTCTCGCGTGACTCGCTCTGAGTGACCCGCTGATCAGGTCTTACACGGCTCATTGACTATGTGACTTTTGGTCCAAGCGCTCGAGTGATCAAGGTGCCACGATAACGAGGTGAAGATACGTCCGTTCGCGCGAGTTGTCCCAGTCGTTTCAGCAATTCTTGTCGCCGGTATGGTCGTCGCGGCCTGCGGCAGCACGACCTCTTCGCTGAAGTCAACGACGACGACAGCGCCGTTAACGCATCAACCGGCGAAGGCCATTTGGCCGTTCGTAAGCGACGGAGTTCGTTATGTAACGCCGACGGCAGTTGCTCGAAGTTTCGTTCAGAATTACGTGGGCATGACGAGTCCTCTTATTGGCGCCTTTACTCGAGCTGACTCGCGAAGTGGGCAAGTTGCGATACGTACTCGAGCGGGGGGACCCGTCACCACCGTGCACGTATCGCGACTAACCAATGACGTCAGTTGGTGGGTGACGTCCGCGTCGAGTCCGGAGATTTTGGTTTCGTCGCCCAACTCCTTACAGGTCGTTCATTCACCGCTCGCGACGAGCGGCTCGAGCACCGCCTTTGAAGCGGTGGTCAACGTGGTTTTGCGCATGGACGGTTCGATGAGCGCGATCGCTGACGACACGGTTATGGGCGGATCGATTGCGGGAATGGGTCCCTTTAATGGGTCGATCCGATTTAGCGGAACCAGTTCCGGTGCCGGTGCCGTGACCTACATCACACGTTCGGCGCAAGACGGTTCGATAATCGAAGCGACCGTCGTACGCGTTCGTTACTAATTGAAGTGGGTGTTCGCTTAGGTTTCCGCCCGAGTGTGACGTACTGTCGTTGCACTGTTGTCCTAACGCTGGCGGCTTCGTTTTTCGTCGTAGCGACAATCACTGAGGCAGGTGCGAGCGGCCTCACACCCGGTTCGCGGCACGTGGCGCGTTTGCTGCAGACGATCGCGTTGCCCGCAAACTCCTTTATCGTTACGGCGCCACCGCGACAAGCGACATCCCGATTTGGCGCGCTCACCTCAACGCGTGCTCCTTGGAACTACGTTGATCGTTCGAGGTACGTTGTCGTTAACAGTTCGCTCACCGCAACGCGCCAATTCTTCCTGACTCACCACGCGCCGCACGTACGTTTTGCCTACTCGCGCGAACACTCTCACGAAATCTCGACGTTGGTCTTTGAAAGGCGCGTGGCGCGAGAGCTCAGATGGCGCACCAGCGTATTTCTCACGTCGATCGCTGCAAGCAGGACCGCCGTGTGGATACACGTTCGAGCGAATCGGTATCCGGTGAAGCCAATGGTTGACCTCATCGAACCCGGGTTCAGTCGGATGCGGATTTCGACCTGCACGTCGCCCACGCTTCATTGTCGTCAAACGGCAATATCCAACCTCAACTCCATCAACGTCATCAGAGAAATCGTCAATGAGCAGTACGTTGCGTCGCCGAGACGCATCTGTCCCGCGAATTTCGTGACACCCACGTACCTGCAGTTTTTTAAGCGTGGCGAGCGAACTGCGTTCGTGACTGCCGTAGTGGAGATTGGCGGCTGTGGAACGGTTTCGATTGATCGTGGAACGAATCATCAACGCGTCG